>NZ_KV440953.1:0-260836 GCF_001636425.1 Heyndrickxia acidicola | reverse complement strand
CTGCTGTCAGCTCTCTCCAGGCAAACAAGATAATTCCCAGTACTCCGATGATCAGGGAAGTAAGGACCGTTCCGCTGGTCCAGCCGTCACTTCCGGCTTCACTGAATCCGTACAATAGGAATCCGAAGCCAATCGTGGATAGGATCACACCAGGGTAATCAAATTTCGGCTTTGTAATTTTCGTAACGTCCTTCATCCACATCACAGCAAGAATCAAGTCAAGAACAGCAAATGGAATGACCACGTCGAACAACAGGCGCCAAGAATAATACTGTACAAGCCAGCCTGAAAGTGTCGGGCCTACTGCAGGGGCGAAAATCATGGCAATCCCCATGATTCCCATCGCTGCTCCGCGTTTTTCAGGAGGGAAGACCGTCATAAACACTGTCATCATCAATGGCATAACGATACCGGCTCCAGCTGCCTGGACAACCCGTCCGATCATCAGCATGGAGAAGGTGGTTGAAATGGAACAAATAACCGTTCCTAAAGCAAATAAGAGCATGGATGCGATAAACAAATTCCTCGTTCCAAATCTTGCGATCAGAAAGGCAACGAGCGGAATCATAATTCCATTTACGAGCATGTATCCGGTGGAAAGCCACTGGACCGTTGTAGCGGAGACACCCAAATCATTCATGATATGAGGAATGGCTACGTTTAAAAGTGTTTGATTCAGGATGGCAATAAAAGCACCGAAAAGCAGGACGCCAATCAGCCTTCCGCGATGGAGATGCTGAGGGTTTAAATCCGGTTCTTTTTGCCCTGGGGCAGAAGTGGATTCCTTAGCCTGCCCGATTTCTTCATTAACATATTCAACAGCAGATGCACTGTTTGGTGCTTCCTGCAAGGTTTCAGCGATAAGCTCACCGGCTTTTTCTTGGGGTTCAACTTCATCCTTTTTAACAGGTTTTCTGTCTGTCCCTTTTTCAACCATAGCAGGCTTCTCTTCATCTACTGCTGCAGACGCAGCTTCTGCTTTTACAGGAGTTGTGTCTATATGTGTTTCTCTTGCTTCAGCAGCTTGAAGGGTATTGCCTCTATCAATCGTGTTATTCTCTTCTACCTCGTTCTTTTGAGTCCGGCCTTTTCGAATGATTAAATTAATGATTACCAATAGAACAATGGCTATTAGAATATAACTAGCGATAAATTTTGTTGACATCTCATCACCTACTTATGAATTCGCACAGTCACATTCATACCTGGTACTAAGTCCACTCCATAGCTGTCCAATGAAATTTTTACAGGAATAACTTGTGTTTCTTTTGTATAGTTACCTGAACTGTTATTGCTCGGAAGTAAAGAGAATGTACCGGCAGTTGCTAAGCCAATGGTATCGACTTTTCCGCTGATCGTTGTATTTGGGAAAGCATCCGCATAAACATCAACGTCTTGTCCAACTTTCACGTCATTAATATCTGTTTCTTTAATATTTGCAGTTACATAAAGCTTCGTTAGATCATAGGAAACAGCTAGTGGTGAACCTGCAGCAACCATTGTGTTTTTCACAGCATTGTTTTGAACAATCGTACCATCTGTTGGCGCTGTAATGTTTATAGATGAAGGCTGTCCATTGGAACCCATTGTTTGAACTGTACCAATTTTGTCGCCTTTGCTGAATTTGTCTCCTTGTTTTGCATTCCAGTCGGTCAATTTACCCGCTGCAGGGGAAGCGATAGAAACCTGTTGTCCGGAAACCATAGCGTTGTCAGTAGATAAATAAGTAGCAGATTGATTATAAAAGTAGTATCCGGTAAATCCGCCGCCTACTAATATAATTAGTAAAATTACGTTAATTAAAATCATGCGTCTCGCAGTCATAGATGGATTAGTCCTCCTTGTTAATAAGTACATTTAATATTGTTTGGTGGAGAGTTAAAAGATGTCGTATTTCTTCTTCAGGCATCTCCAAAACCTTGTTTAATCGTTCAACCAGAACAGATTCAGAATCAATGAGGTTAGCTAGCTTATTACGCCCCTCATCCGTTAATTGCAGGGAAATAGCTCTGCGATCCTGCGGTGAGGTTACCCGGTCAACAAATCCGCCTTGAACCAGCCTGTCTATTACACCGCTAACAGTGCTATTTGTCAGCCTTAAATGCTCTGCCAGTTCTCCAAGCCCAATATTGGGACAGATAGAGATTTCATGAAGTACTTTAAGCTGGACAACAGTAATGCCGATACGATCAGCGTCTGATTTAACCAGCCTAAATATGGCTTTATTGATTGCATAAAAAGAATCTAACACTTCATTGCTCAATGCATTCATTATTCACTCCCCTTATTTTTCTAAATATTTACGATAATGAATATTTCCTATACGAAATATGTTAACGAGAAACATTTTCACATTTTTTTTTTAGTATGTCAATTAAAAAACATTAAAATTCCTTTTTAAATATTGCCCTATGAAAAGAACTTTTCATTTTCGGGCTTGAACTGCCTGAGTGTTTGCGTTTTCACATTCTCTCAAAAAAAACAAAAAAAAATACGCTGCTACGCGTAATTCTGTCTTTCTTTATAAGGCTTTGTTAAAAGAAGCTGCTGTTTTTCAGCTCATTCCGTATAGAAACTAAACTTCTAAAGGTTTATTTATCTAATAGATTTTGCCCTTCTTCACTTTCCAGCAATACTTTTTTACACCTTTGTGAATAGTAAAAGAAAAATGCCGCTGCACTTAATGTAATGATAGTTCCAGCCATTAATACATTTGTTTTATGATCTGTTTTCCCTGCAATTGGCATTACGGTGCCAAGATATAAGAATGCTGTTAATGCAAGAAGCATAAAGCCGAAACGTTTAAAGTCATTCATTTTCCCGTATAGGTTTTTAGCTGTATTCATCTAATCACCTAGCCTTTCAGTAATGTTCCCATACATACACTTTAACATAGAAACCAAGGAAATTTGGCATGTAAATAGAGCCAGTCATGGAAGATTGGGGAAACTACTAGGGGTCAGACCCCTTTAGCGCTTTACCGGTTAAAAGCTGTCTATTCCATGCCTGTCCTTCCACTGTTTTTAGCAATTACAGGACCATGGAAAAAGGGAAGTCTTTCCCCTTCCCTTTTTAGATAATCTTATTCAAGATGATTGACGATATCCATAACCAGATTGGCGGAATGTAATGCCGCTTTCTCTAAGTATTGTTCAAAAGAAATTCCGGAATCCTGGCCGGCAATATCAGATAATGAGCGGATAATGACAAATGGGACTTTGAACTGGTATGCTACCTGTCCAATGGCTACTGCTTCCATTTCAACAGCCTGTACACCCGCAAATTGTTTTCTGACAAATTCCACCCTTTCAGGATCGCTCATAAAAGAATCACCCGTTGCAATCAGTCCATTCACCACTTGGATTCCTTCAATTGATTTCGCACACTGTTCTGCTAGCTTAACAAGTTTTTCATTTGCCTTAAAAGATGGCGGCATTTGAGGAACCTGCCCATATTCATACCCAAAAACAGTAGCATCTACATCATGATGGATGACTTCTGTTGAAATGACCACATCGCCAACATTCAGCGCAGGATCGAATCCTCCAGCTGAGCCTGTGTTAATAATCACATCTGGGTGAAATTGTTGAAGCAATATAGCTGCAGACATTGCAGCATTTACTTTTCCAATGCCTGAACGCAATAGAATAACTTCTTTGCCATTCATTTTTCCAGTTGTAAACTCATAACCCGCAATTACTTCAACCTGAGGGTTCACAATATTTTTTCTTAATAAAGCGACTTCTTCTTCCATTGCTCCAATAATAGCTGCTCTCATTTCAATACCTCTTTCATGTTTTCTTTACAAGTAACCATTATAAAACAAAACTCGCTTAAATACTATTTGCCACTTGTCGATACTGTTTTGGAATAGGTACAATAAAAATGGAGGGATAAAAATGAATTTCCAATTTGAGATGATTGAAGATAAAATAGAATTTTTTGAGGGAACTGATTTAAAAATGATAGAAAAGAAAATAAATGACCAAATAGAATATAACAGGGCCATCATGCTTGGTGTCCATTCCGTTTCACACCAAATGCATATGGATGAAAATGGAAAAACCTATTATACAGCTGTTGTACACTTTAAAATCAAAAAATAGAGATGGGAATCCCATCTCTATTTTTAACCTTTGCTGGCTGTTTTTACATAGATCTACAAAGGTTTAAACCTTTGTCCATCTTCTCAGCATCTTTTCAGGAGAATTCACAGATATTACTGCAGGACCTGTAAATTATTTCGGTTAACTAGCTGTGAAAAGAGCATTACCTTTTATCATTATGATCGAGCACTTGTACCTTGCTTGGTTTCCAGCCCTGACCGTCCACCCAGTCCAGATACACTCTATATACCTTGTCAGGGTGATTTTTAGGTGTAATAGTCCCAATTGCCTGATTGTCGGAATCACCATGTTCCAAATACCAGACCGTCATTTGAGAAGGGGCCAGACCAACTGCATAGCCTAAAGCTTTCAACTTTTCCTGCCAATCCGGGGAACTGCTGTCTGATGAATAATTATGCCCCGAAGTTTGGGATGTACCAACAGGCTTCCAATCCGAATTCGTGATGGTTTCCTTCACGTTTGGCTCGCTGCTTTGTTGCACCGAAGCGTTTGGACCGTTAATACTGGCATCGCTACTGTTTGTATTGCCATTAGAATTATTTTGTGAATCATTATTAGAGCTGCTATTTGAATCACTTTTTTGATTAGCTGCACTATTTTTATTTGAGGAGGCATTCTTTTGAACGTTCTCCGTTTTCGGCTTATTCGCAGCGCTTTGGTTTGAATTTCCGCCTGCAATAAAGATAAAATAGGCAACAATTACAATGAGCAGCAATATCACAGCAATTAATGTGTTTAAAATAAGATTCGTTTTCCGCCGTTTTGATTTTCTCTCAGAACGGGAATTGGATTCGCTATTTAAATCTTTCGCCATGTGTACCCCCCATTTCATTGACCCTATCATAACATTTTATGATTATATGGGAAAGTCTAAATTAAGTTTTAGTGTCTGATAGGATTACTTTCTTATTTATTGGCTCTGTTAATGCTGCATGTTGATTTCCGATGAGGGCACACTCGCTTCCTGCGGGCGACAGGTGAACCTTCTCGTCACAGGCTCCTGCAGGGTCTCATTTAGCATGCTTTTCTCTTAAGAGTCTCGTGCCTTACTCTACTATCAACTTTGGGATCAAATTTACATTGGATGTGGCAGAGAATGGGAAGTGCCCTGGTCATCCTCCTGGTTGATTTCCACTACAGACACTCGCTTTCCGCAAGCTGGAGAGAAGTCCACCTGTCCTCCTGCAGGATTTTCGTGTATACTCTCTAATTAACATTGTTCTCTTACAGAAACTATTCATTAGCCTGTTTGTGGCTGTACTCGTAAACCATTTTTACTATATCAGAAAATAATGGGTTTATCCCCCGTGTTGCCTCAGGTACTTCAAGATTCACTACCACCAAGGCGTATTGCGGGTTTTCAAACGGAAAATACCCTGCAAACCATTTATTGTGAAGCTGTACATTTCCTTTATAAATGCCCGTTTCAGCCGTTCCAGATTTCCCCGCCACCTTAAATGGCAGTGTTTGAAACATATTCCCTGTACCTTTGCTGCTTGTCACCACTCTTCTTAGCATTTGCTGCAGCTTCATAGCTGTTATTTTCGAAATGGAATCACCCTTTATTTTTTTCATAGGAAAGGTCTCCATTGTCGAACCATCCTGATATTTTATCGCGGAAACAGTTCGTACCATGTATGGCTGCCCTCCTCGCGCAATGGAAGCCATCATATTGGCAACCCCGAGCGGAGTCACTCTTACCTCCTGCTGGCCGATTCCTGTGTGAGCAGCAAGATTATCATCTTTTTTGCTTTCACCTCTGATAAAAACCCTCCCTGAATCCATATTTAATTGCTGAAAGTCAGGAAAGTGATAAAGAGGTCCATGCCAGCCGATTTCCCCAATTAATCCAAGCTTTTCGGCAAAGCTCTCTAAGAGGACAGGATTTTTCTCTTTAAGCCTTTTAGCCAAATCTCCAAATGTGCGATTACAACTTTCGGCAAAACTCTCTTTAAAATCAAGAGTGCCTAGCTTTCTCTTATCCGGATTCCCATATAAATCTTCGTTACATGAGAATGAATCTGAATTTTCTACGCTTCCTGTTTGAATTGCCGCAGCAGCTGTCACCGTTTTAAAAATGGAACCAGGAATTTGCTGTGTCGTCATCATATTAGTAGCTGATCCGTTTTCAAATGGGTTGGCAGAATTTAATTGTGGACGGGATACACTTGCCAAAACCTCATTATTTTTAATATCTAATAAAACAGCCCCGCCTTTTTTTATGTGATAACGGTCAACAAGCGACTCCATCTGTATTTGCAAATTTTTATCAAGAGTTGTTTGAATCTTCACAGGATAATAAGGATTGGCAGGACCTTTATACTTTACATTAACTCCAAAAAGGGGATCGCCAAGACCGTCTACATGGTACACAAGCTTGGATTCACTATCAGGAAGCAAAAACTCGTCAAACTGTTTTTGAAGGCCTGTAATACCCATTTTTTCATTTTGCAATCCCTTTTTTTCAGGATACCTTTCTATAAAGGTATCCGCATCCTCCCCTGTTATGCCAATTAGCTGTCCAGCGATATCTGAGCGCATCTGCTTCTCCCTTATGCCAAAAACTCCTGGTATTTTCAATGTATTAATCTGATTGATCTGCCGCTTAGTTAGTAAGTACGGACGTGTCCCCCCAAACACGAAGGGTTTAGATGCACCTTTTACTGCATCCTGCAGGTTTTTAGGCTGAATGTCCAAAATGGCTGCTACCTTTTCCTCATTCCATTTCATATTTTTTAAAAAAGGAAATAATACAAGCACAGGTTTTTCAGAATAGTTAAGAGGCAGTCCAGTACGATCGGTAAATTGTCCTCTTCCGTCATCAATGACCATTTCTTGTGTACGCTGAGAAACACTGGATTTTAAAAGATTTACATGATGATTCGAAAAGTTTTCCGTATTGATTAATTGTATTTGAGCAAGTCGTCCTTCTAATGCAATAAATAATAGTAAAAGGATACAGGATATAAAAAAGTAGCGTTTCCTTCGAATAAATACTCCACCCTTCTTGCTCATGCCTGCTTTTCTTCTTATTTTAGACTCATCATGCTTATCTTAATCCTTGTGATCTTAAAACTTTTACGAGAGGAAACAGCCTAAAATACACCACACCCAGAAAAAAGACAAAAAAAATACCGAACCAGAGATTCGGCACTTTTGGAGACTATCCACTATTATTTTATAGATGTAATTCTTACTTTCATTTCTCCGCCTGGTGTTTGAACAACTACTTCTTCATTAATTTTGCGTCCAAGGAGGCTTTTCGCAATAGGTGAGTCATTTGAAATTTTCCCTTCAAATGGATCAGCCTCGGCACTTCCAACGATTGAGTAGGATTCCTCTTCACCATCTGGAAGCTCTACGAATGTTACCGTTTTCCCTAAGGCTACAGTATCTGTGCTTGTACCGTCATCTTCAATAATCTTGGCATTTCGGATCATATTTTCAAGTGTAGTAATACGTCCTTCCACAAATGCCTGTTCTTCTTTCGCTGAATCGTATTCAGAGTTTTCAGAGAGATCTCCGAAGCTTCTTGCAATCTTGATCCGTTCAACTACTTCTTTACGTTTTACTGATTTTAAATATTCTAATTCCTGTTCTAATTTCTCTTTTCCTGCATGGGTCATAGGAAATACTTTTTCTGTAGACATATCCCTTCACTCCTCATATTTTTCTATTTTTCTTTGGATAAAAGCATTTTCGAGATGTGAGGTTAAGGTTATAAAAATGCCGATAATTGGAACTTCTCAACCCTATACTCTTCCATTTGAGCCAATTTTATACTGCGAAGGATGATTTATTTTCAATCCATCAGGCGTTTAGCTAAAAATTCAACCTCAACTTCTTTTACTTTCTCCTCAAAATACACCATAGCGCGTCCTTAGGTCAGGGCGCGCTGTATGCTATATAATTATTATCTATGATATCGTATTACAAAATTGATTTTTGTTCAAGAATTGTTTGAATTTTAGTGACCACTAAATCAATGGCCACATGATTTTGGCCGCCTTCCGGAATGATTACATCGGCATACCTCTTTGTCGGCTCAATAAACTGATTATGCATCGGCCTGACCACATTGACATATTGATCAATAACAGATTGGATTGTACGGCCACGATCTTCAATATCACGAACCATTCTTCTTATAATCCTCAGGTCAGCATCCGTGTCAACATAAAGCTTAATGTCCATTAAGTCACGCAATCTTTCATCTTCTAATACCAGTATACCTTCTAATATAATGACATCCTTTGGTTCCACGTGGATGGTATTCTCTGAACGGGTATGAATTGTATAGTCATAAACCGGTTTCTCAATCGCTTCATATTTTAAAAGCTTTTCAATATGCTCAATCAATAAATCGTTATCAAAGGCGAGAGGATGATCGTAATTCGTTTTTAATCTCTCCTCAAAGGGAAGATCACTTTGGTCTTTATAGTAATAATCCTGTTCCAACACCAAAATGGAATGTCCTTTAAAATGCTCATAAATAGCATTTGTTACACTCGTTTTTCCGGAGCCTGATCCTCCGGTTACACCAATAATCGCTGGTCTTTGTTTCATTCTTGCCCAGTATCCCCTTTCCTATCGGATCCATGCCGTTATCGATGGATTTCAGCTTATATCTTTTGACTTATCGCTAGTCCATCACCTACTGGTAAAATGGCCGTAACATATGCCTCATGGCTCATTAACCACTCATTATAATGCTTAATTTTGCTGACAAGGTTTCGAATTCTCTTTGATTCAATTTGTTCCTCTGCTACTAATCCCTTGAATAATACATTATCTGTGTAAACAAATCCGGACACTCCCAGCATCGGAGTGTATAATTCAAAAAATTTCAAGTATTGTCCTTTAGCAGCATCAATGAAGAGACTGTCAAATGGTCCGTATTTTTCAATTGTTTCAGCAATATCCAAAGCATCCCCTTTAATTACTTTGATTTGAGATGCACAATTGGATCTTTCAATAAAATGCAATGCCTGCTGATAGCGTTCATCGTCCCTCTCAATACTCACAATACTACTGTCCGGCAAAGCTTCTGCCATCCGGAGGGCAGAATAGCCAATCGCTGTTCCAATTTCAAGAATTCTCTTAGATTTTTGTATTCGCAAAAGCTGTAGCAGCGCTTCAATACCTGCTAAATCCATAATCGGAACGTTATGCTCTCTAGCATATTCCTCCATCTCATTCAGCAGAGGATTTCTAGCTTTAATTAAAGAATGAATATATGAAATGACTTTTTCATTCATCGTATAATGCCTCCACTCATGTTAAAAGGAGCAGACAAGAAAAGAAGAAAGCTATTTGACCAGCTTTCATCTTCTCTGCCACTAATATCTTTATAAAAACTGCATAATAGGATTTATTTACTCTATTTCAAACACATACTTTTCCTATATTATCATATTTTCAACATGAAAGCGACTCTTCAGCAGAATCATTTCTTTGCCGTAATATATTTTTGTTTCAAAGCATTGTGCTCTGAGAGAGTCTTTGCAAAATACACCTTTCCCGTTCCCTTTGCTGCAAGGAAATATAAATAATCCGTTTTGGCTGGATGCAGCGCTGCTTCTATTGAAGCATTACCAGGACTTGCTATAGGGCCTGGCGGCAGTCCCTTATTTATATAGGTGTTATAAGGAGATTTCACTTTAAGGTCCTGATAAGAAACCTCTTGTTTATGCTTATTTAATGCATAAAGAACTGTTGGGTCTGTTTGCAAAGGCATTTTTGCCTTTATTCGATTATAGAATACGCTGGCAATATTATGGCGGTCAGCTTGAGCAGTCGCTTCCTCTTCTATTAGTGAAGCCATTGTTAAAAGCGTGTTGGGCTTAATTTTTTCTTTTTTCATATCTGTTTGATATTTAGTCATAACATAGTTGGTATGGCTTAGCACTGTTTCAATGGTCGTATCAATAGACGGTTTTTTATTATAAAAAGAATAGGTTGCCGGAAACAGATAGCCTTCCAGTGGATGCTTTACCTTAGGATTTAAGATCTCCGTGCCTAATATTTTCGGATATTTTTTTATCAGTATCTTTACAAATGTCCGGTCATCTAATCGATTTTCTATTTGTGCGCTGCTATAACCCGTTTCTTTTGAGATTATGGACGCAATCTGAACCAGCTGCCATCCTTCAGGAATGGTAAATTTCACCACTGCATTGTCAACAACTTTTCCTGTTTTCAAGCTTTTGATAATTTGATCAAAATTCATCGATGGATTTAATTCATATTCACCTGCTTGGAAGCCGGTTTCTTTTTTGAATTTGACGTAGTATTTAAATACAGACTGGCTTTTAATAATATGTTTTTCCTCAAGCGCCCGCGCGATTGTATTGATATTTGAACCAATCGGAATGTTAACTGTCCTAAGCCTATGATCATTTGGGTCAACGGGCTTAAGTGCAGATTTGACATAGAAATAGCCAGAAATTGCACAAATCAAAACCAGCAGAACGAATCCTATACATACAAATATGACAATTTTACGTATCGTATTTGTGTCATTCGGCTTTTCTAATAAGTTTATGTAACTTTGCTGATTTAATCTTTCCTTATTGTTTTTATCCTTATTTTTTGACAAACATCTTTCACCCTTTCAACAAACCGCAATCCAATAATTAAAATAAAGATAAAACATGAACCATCTTTATTAAAATGCGTTCCTTTCGGACAAATATGTAATGAAATACAAAAGTAAATATATCATTTTTCAAAACAATATACTACAAAATTCACCACATGTAGGCGTTTTGTAATATTTCAAGGGCACGTCATTCTTTTGTTTCTTATAAAATTTTTGATCTTATAGTAAAATAGAAAGGCTCTTTTCGTAACTTTGTTGCTATTGACCACAGTAATATCATTATAAATATGTGTTCAATAGTAAAACTTGTAATGAGCATACGAAAATATGCCACGAAGACAGACAACACATGGATAAATCCTTTCTACGTAAAGCAACATTTTATGCGAAAACAGACAACACAAAAAAACTGGCCCGAAATCTCAGGCCAGAAAATGTCCTACTTAGTTTTCCTCTTCTTCATCAAGGAAAGTATTAAGCATTTCTTCAATCATATCCCATTCTTCTTCCGTTTCAATCGGCTGAAGATCTCCTTCTTCACCATTTTCTTTTTGTGTATAAGAAGAAGCGTGAATTTCAATTTCTTCATTTTCGTCTTCATCTGCACCGATTGGATAGTAAAGCACATAGGATTTTTCGAATTCATCAGATTCAAATGTAAATAGAACCTCAAATAATTGTTCGTTTCCATCCTCATCTACTACTGTAATATGCTGATGATTTTCGTGTTCGTTTGCCATATTTTCCACCTCATTATTTTTGGCTGTCCAAAAAGCCTTGCAAAATCATAACGGCAGCCATTTTATCAATTACTTTTTTTCTTTTTTTTCTGCTGACATCCGCCTCTAAAAGGACTCTTTCAGCGGCCATTGTACTTAGACGCTCGTCCCACAAAATAACAGGCAGATTAAGCAGTTCTTTTAACATATTGCCATAGGATTTTGAAGCTTCGCCTCTCGGACCAACAGTATTATTCATATTCTTAGGGAAACCAACAACAATTTTTTCAACTTGATAGCTTTTCACAAGCTCTTCTACTCGTTTAAACCCAAATTGTCCTTTTTCTTCATTAATTGAAATGGTTTCGATCCCTTGAGCTGTCCATCCAAGTTCATCACTGATTGCGACTCCTACGGTTTTTGAACCAACATCAAGCCCCATTATTCTCAATTAGTATCCCTCACGATGCTGTTTTAAATACGACTTCACCAATTCTTCGATGATTTCATCTCTTTCTAATTTCCGAATAATGTTCCGGGCATCCTGATGCCTAGGTATATAAGCCGGATCTCCTGAAAGCAAATATCCGACAATCTGATTAATCGGATTATACCCTTTTTCCTGGAGCGCCTCATAAACCTGGAATAGCACTTCTTTTACCTCGTGTTCGAATGGTTCCTCCGAAAAATTAAATCGCATGGTTTTGTCATAAGAACTCATACTTCAGCACCTCTCTCTCTTTAGGGCTTGTCTAATAGACGAGCATTAATTCATATACATTCTGTTAGTTCCTAAATAGAGAGCCTGCTCCGCTTTGGGAGCCATGCAAAAGGCAGATGCCCATGAGACAAACGCCTAAACAGTGAAAAGAACTAACAGGGTTTTCACTTTTATTCATTTTACACTACTTTACGTAGGTTTTAAACGGATTTTATCCATTCTTCAACATAATTCAAAGCACTTTCCAATTTTTCCGGGTCTTTTCCGCCGGCCTGAGCCATATCTGGACGGCCGCCGCCGCTTCCGCCGCAGCGTAAAGCAACTTCTTTAATGAGCTTTCCTGCATGATAGCCTTTTTCAACAAGATCCTTCGTTACACCAGCAATGATACTTACTTTATCATCCTGAGCCATGCCCAGAACCACAATACCGGAACCTATTTTTTGTTTCAGCTCATCCACCATATTACGGAAGCTGTTCATATCCGCTGCCTGAACCGTACTAGAAATAAATTTAACGCCATTCACTTCTTGTACAGAATCGCTCAAGCTTCCAGCTTCAATGTTAGAAAGCTTTGCAGATAAAGATTCATTTTCTCTTTGTTTATCCTTTAATTCAGTAAGCAAACCATCTATACGTGTCAGAATATCCTTTGGATTGGCTTTTATTTTTTCAGCTGCTTCTTTTAACAGGTGTATTTGCGAACTCATCTCACGGTATGCTGCTTCTCCCGTTACCGCTTCGATCCTTCTTGTTCCTGCCCCTATTCCGCTTTCAGATAGAATTTTAAAGACTCCAATGGAAGAGGTGTTTGGAACATGGCATCCGCCGCATAATTCAAGGCTGTAATCACCCATTTGTACAACGCGGACGATATCACCGTATTTTTCACCGAATAAGGCCATTGCTCCCATTGCTTTTGCTTCATTCAGATTTTTATTCGTGATGGATACCGGTATGCTTGCCCAAATTTTTTCATTTACAATCGTTTCAATTCTTTCTAGCTCGTCCAGCTTAATTTGCCCGAAATGAGAAAAGTCGAATCTAAGACGGTTGGGTTCTACCAATGAACCGGCCTGATTAACATGTTGCCCCAATACATCCTTTAAAGCTTGGTGCAGTAAATGAGTTGCCGAGTGGTTTTTAATGGTTTTGTTACGCTGCTGCTGGTCCACAGACGCTATTACCTCAGCATTTTCTTTGAGTATACCCTCCTTGACAATCGCTCTATGAAGGTTCTGTCCATTAGGAGCCTTTTGAACATCCTTTACAGCAACAACCACTCCTTCTGCTGTTAATAGACCCTCATCTCCAATTTGTCCTCCGCTTTCAGCGTAGAAAGGCGTTTGGTCCAAAATGAATTGTACTTCCTGTCCCTCTTTTGCTTCTTCAGCTTTTTCACCATTAATCAAAAGTACTTTAACAGTTGCTGGCACGGAAAGTTTGTCGTAGCCTACAAATGTGCTTTCTACCTTGATATCCCCCAGTATACCGCCTTGTACATGCATGGAATCAACATCTTGTCGGGCACTTCTCGCTCTCTCACGCTGATTTTCCATTTCTCTTTCAAAGCCCTGATGATCAACCTTCATACCTTCTTCTTCAGCGTATTCTTCTGTAAGCTCCACTGGAAATCCGTAGGTATCATATAAACGGAAAACATCTTCACCCGGCAGTGTATCGCTTCCCTGTTCTTTGGTCTTTTTAATAAACGATGAAAGGATGGACAAGCCTTCATGAAGTGTTTCATGGAATCTTTCTTCTTCATTCTTAATAACTTTTTGTATAAAATCTGTTTTCTCCGTTACCTGTGGGTAAAAATCAATCATGATTTCACCAACTACCGGTACTAGCTTATACATAAACGGTTCTTGAATTGTTATGTATTTTGCATATCTTACTGCTCTGCGAAGAAGACGGCGGAGCACATAGCCCCGTCCTTCGTTGGAAGGCAGCGCTCCGTCGCTAATAGCAAAAGCGACTGTCCTTATATGGTCAGCAATAACCTTGAATGCCGTTTCCTTTTCTTTGTCATTGCCATACTTTTGCCCTGAAATTTCTTCAGTTGAACGGATGATCGGCATAAACAAATCTGTGTCAAAGTTAGTAGGAACTTCCTGGATAACAGAGGCCATCCTTTCAAGTCCCATCCCAGTATCTATGTTTTTCTTTGGAAGCGGTGTGTAGGTTCCATCAGGATTATGGTTGAATTGCGAGAACACAAGGTTCCATATTTCTAAATACCTTTCATTTTCTCCGCCTGGATACAATTCCGGATCGTTCTCATCATTACCATATTCCGGCCCTCTATCATAAAAAATTTCGGTATTCGGTCCGCTTGGGCCTTCACCAATATCCCAGAAGTTTTCTTCCAAGCGGATAATGCGGTCTGAAGGAAGTCCAATCTTTTTATTCCATAGCTCAAACGCTTCATCATCTTCCGGATGGATAGTCACAGATAATTTCTCAGGGTCAAAGCCAATCCATTTCGGGCTTGTAAGAAATTCCCATGCCCACGTAATGGCTTCTTCTTTAAAATAGTCCCCAATCGAAAAGTTTCCCAACATTTCAAAAAAGGTATGGTGTCTTGCAGTTTTCCCTACATTCTCAATATCGTTGGTACGAATAGATTTTTGAGCATTTACAATCCTTGGATTTTCAGGAATGACGCGGCCGTCAAAATATTTTTTCAGTGTTGCGACACCACTGTTGATCCAAAGCAAGGAAGGATCATCATGCGGGACCAGCGAAGCACTAGGCTCGACCTTATGTCCTTTTTCCTGAAAGAAGTCAAGATACATTTGGCGTATTTGTGCACCAGTTAATTTTTTCATATAAACTCCCTCCAATAATTATGTGTGATTTTTGCGATAGAGGCTAAAAACCGCTTTCGCTGTTCCTTATGTAGCTTCGGCTCCTTGCTTCTCGTGGTCACAAGCTAATCCCTGTGAAGGCTGAACTGCGCCTTCTCCGGGCTTCTTCTTGTGCTGGTCGAAGCAGAACAGTCGCCTCCGCTTTTAATCAAAAATCGAAGAAAACAAAAAAAGCCTCCATCCCTGGAACAGGGACGAGAGGCTTCTCGCGGTACCACCCTGATTAAAGGCAAACAAAATTTGCCCTTCTCTTGGGTGTCTGTAACGCGACAAAACGGCAGGAATTAGCTGCACTCAGGATTAGCTTTCTGTTATCCTTCATTTAGAATTTCTTTCAGCCAGGGAAATTCCTCTCTTCTGCTGCTGCAGATAAATGGACTATAACATACTCGATCCTTCTTCGATTTCCGATCTTTACTTATAGTGGCATTATAAAAATATTCTTATCGTTTGTCAATCTGTGTCCGTTTAAATGTTAAATGATTTTTTAAATGTATGATTAACACCCGCAGGACAGCCATTAACGGAACAGCAAGGATTAGGCCGACAACACCGCCAAAGGATTCTCCTAATAAAAGTGCCAGGATGATGAATAATGGGTGCATGTGCAGTGATCTTCCAACAATAAAAGGGGATAATAAATTTCCCTCAAGGAATTGAAGAACAAAGATTACAATAACAACATACACCACAAATTTACCAGATATCGCAGCTGCGATGATGACTGCCGGCACTGCCCCGATAATAGCTCCAAAATATGGAATGATGTCTGTGATACCAATCACAGCCCCAAGAAGCACAGGGTATTTCATCCCCATAATCCAGAAAGCAACTGTAGACATCAAGCCGATAACCAAGCAAACCAGTAATTGTCCTCTTATATAGCCTCCGATGGTAGCATCAACATCTTTTAAAAAATGCTGTATTCCTTTGCGCCATTTTTGAGGAGTAACGTACCATGCACTTCTTTTCACCAGTTCATAATCCTTAAGAAGGTAAAAGGAGATAAACGGTATGACAGCTAAAACAAAGACGAAATTTAACATCTTAATTAAATTATTAACTACTTTTGCCAAAAATTCATTTATCCAAACTTCAAAATGATCAATTCGTTCATCAATTTCCTCCTGGATTCCATCGGGCCAATGTGAGGTTGATGTATGCACATGATCCACCCAATATCGATATTGGGCAGCAAATGCCGGAAGATGATTCGATAAATCTTTAATCTGTTCAATCAGTACCGGAATCCCAAGGTAGAGGGAATAACCGGCCAGGCCAAAGAACGAAAGATAGATGATCGCTATGGCAATTCCTCTGTGCATCCCCTTCCTGTAAAGAATTTCAACAAGGGGGTGAAGAAGATAGGAGATAAATGCAGAAATAAAAAAAGGAATAAATGCAGCCTTAATAAAACCAAAGATTGGAATCCACAAAGGTTTTATCAGCATACAAACATACAGAATAGTGAGCAATACAAGTATTAAACCCAATCTAAAAAGCCATTGCCATCTATGTTCTTTCATGGAAGAACCCCTCCCCTTACTAGTATTACTGAGAAAGGGAAATATTATTAGCAGGTGCAAAAGAAAATGGCCTGCATACTAAATTGCTTCTGCAGGCCATTCATTAAGTTTTAGCTGTATTCAATCCCTATGAAGGGTTAAAGGAATGTTTTTCGTAAACGTTTTGCTGTCTTTTTCATCTGCCGTGTATCAAAGTATCCCTGTTTTTGATAAAAAGCAGTTGCGGCAACCCCTGCTCCAAATCCAAGCAGGGACACAATTGTTTTATTCAAAACAATCCTCTCCTTCCATCAGCTAAGTTTACGTGTGCTTTCGTCAAATAAGTCATCAAGAGAACTAAGAGTTCCATCCTCTTCGACTTGATGGGTGTAGATTGTTCCTTTTGAAACAGATAGCTCAATAAAACAATTCCAGCAATAGAATTGGTTAATGCCTATTTTACCGATATCCTTGCTTTGGCAGTTTGGGCATTTCATCATGGATTTTGCCACCTCGCATATTATTACTCACATACGATGATGGCAGCCTCCTCCATTTTAGGCGGAATAACGGTATTTATTACTTTTTTGCCTTCCGTAATGTCGGAAAAGAAGCCATCCGTTAGCTCGTACCCTACAATGGTGCCCAGTCCTTCCAAAAAGTATACATCTTCCAGTAAACCCAGCTGTTCTCCTCCTGGGGAGACAGCCATTTTTAATAGCAGCGGCCGGCAGTGTACCATAGTATATTCATCTTTGCCGCTCTTAAATCTCTCAAGGTCTTTTAAGGAACCTATGGAAAGGCTGCTCTCTCCATATGAAACCACTTTTTCCACAGGCAGCCGATACAATTTACCAAAGAAGCTATTTGTTTTTAAAAGAAAGCTGTTTAATTTCCCGCTATCAGAAATACAAATGTCACATATTGCACCTTGTGTTTCCCCATTACAATCCAACACCTGCATTCCTTTTAAAAGAGAAAATGTCCGCAAAAGCCACCCCACCTTTACTGAACATTTATAGTCTCTTCCTATTCAAGAAAATCATAAGGTGTAACGTTTTCCATTCCGATCATGGGGTCAACCTTCATCAGACTATCTGCTGTCATATAGGCGAAGTCCTGAGTTTCCGTATCCTCTTCATTTATCGGATGATTTGCTACTGTTTTACTTTCAACCAGTTTGTCATAGAGAGTCGTTTTTCTTTTTTGGTCATCCTCGCGTTCTACACCCATTCGGAACGCTGATTCTTCACCGCAGAGAATAAGAAATTCCTTGCTTCTTGTTATGGCTGTATACAGCAGATTGCGGCGAAGCATGCGATAATAACTTTTCACAACAGGTAAGATGACGATTGGAAATTCACTTCCCTGGGATTTGTGTATGGAGCAGCAGAAAGCATGCGTAATTTGATTGAAATCCTGACGAGTATACGTCACTTCAATGCCTTCAAAGGATACGATGATGAGATCCTGTTTTTCCGTATTTTCCTTGGCATAGAAGATAGAAATAACTTCACCAATATCCCCGTTAAAAACATGCTGTTCAGGCTGGTTTACAAGTTGGAGAACTTTATCGCCTATCCTGTATTTCACATCGCCAAATGTAAGTTCTTTTTTTGAACCTGTATTGGGATTAAAAATTTCCTGAAGCATCAAATTCAGCTTATCGATTCCAGCCGGCCCGCGGTACATAGGTGCAAGTACCTGTATATCCTTCGCCGTGTACCCTTTTCGTTTAGCACTGGTAACCACTTTTTCCACTACTTCTGCTATTTGAGCGGAAGAACAGCGGATAAATGAGCGATCTTCTTGCTGCTTAGCTATATCATCAGGAACCTTTCCATCTTTAATGTTATGAGCAAGGCCGATAATAGAAGAGCCCTCCGCCTGGCGGTAAATGTCGGTCAGCTGGACTTTAGGAATAACATTTGATTTAAGCAGATCCTTTAACACCTGTCCCGGACCGACGGAAGGAAGCTGATCTTCATCTCCCACGAATATCACCTGGATCTCGTCAGGAAGGGTTTTTAATAATTGATGAGCAAGCCATGTATCAACCATAGACATCTCATCAACAATCAACAGCTTTCCCTCAATTTTTTTCTCATCATCCAGTTCCTGATTGTCTTGTCCTGTCATTCCCAATAGCCTATGAATCGTCATTGCAGGCAGGCCAGTGGATTCCGACATGCGTTTTGCCGCGCGACCAGTTGGGGCAGCAAGCAAAATCGGAAAGACCTCCTCCTTTTTATAGGATTTTGGATCCAGTGAACAACCATGAAGCTCTGCGTAAATCTCTACAATTCCTTTAATAACAGTCGTTTTTCCCGTTCCGGGCCCGCCTGTCAGTATCATCATCGGCGACATTAACGCCTTCTGAATAGCTTCCTTTTGAGAGGGAGCATAATGCACACCAATTCTTTCCTCTAAAGAGCCAAGAGCAAGCAAGAATTCTGATTCAGGAAATTGATCCCGGTATTCATCCTGTGACAAGACCCTTTGAATGTTGGTAACAATGCCTTTTTCAGAGAAATACAAAGAAGGCATATACACTCTTTTTTCCTCGACCACGATTTTGTCTTCCTTTTCAAGTTTTATGATCTCATCTGCAATAGCTTGAAAAGGAATTTCTACCGCTTGATATTCTTCCAGAAGTTGTTTGACTTCAGGCAAAAGATCATCTGCATCGACATAAACATGCCCATTTTGCAGGCATTGCAGTTCCAGAGAGTATTTGCAGGCTGCTTTAATCCGGTCAGGATGATTGCCTATAATCCCAAGCTGCTGGCCCAGTTCATCCGCACGGCCAAAGCCAATGCCTTCAATATCTTCAACTAATTGAAAGGGGTTTTTTTGAATGGTTTCCAGCGCTTGTTCTTTATAAACCTGATAAATTCTCATAGAGATCTGCGGACCAAAGCCAAGTTCATTTAATCCAATCATCACTCTTTCTAAGCCCTGATGTTCAATAAGTGCCTCATAAATTCCTTTGGCTTTTTCAGCAGGCAGCTTTGGAACTTTATCGAGCAGCGATGGATCGCTCAAAATCTTTCCAATGGCGTTTTCACCCAGCGTCTCTACAATTTTTTCAGCCGTTTTTTTTCCGATGCCATTAAACAAATCGCTTGATAAATAGGTTACAAGCCCTTGCTTTGTATGTGGAATTTCTTTTTTAAAATGCTTCGCTTGGAATTGCATACCAAATTTAGGATGATCCTGAAAACCTCCATAAAAAATATAGGTTTCTTCTTCATGGATTTTAGGAAAATACCCCGTGATGATGGCTTCTTTATCCTCAATATTTTCATTTGTTTCCTGAATTCGGACACGGATAACGGAATATAAATTTTGTTCGTTATGGAAAATCGTAACGAGATGCTTGCCCTTTATAAATTTTTCTTCTTGCTCAAATAAATCCATTGAATTCTGGCGATCCATGCCTATACCCCCTTAAAAACGGGAAACTACTTTTCTTCATTTTCCAGCTTTTGAATCATTTGTTTACCATAGTGGGCTAATTGATGATCCGGCTGGGCATCAATGGCTTTTTCAAAAAAAACGAGGGCTTTTTCAGCATCATTATACATGCTTCCATAGGCAACCCCTAAATTATAATAAGCATCAGCATGGCCAGGATCCTGATTCACTACCATCTCCAGCTGTGCAATTGCCTGCTTGTACTCCCCGGATTTAGCCAGAGCCAATCCATACTGAAATCGCGCTTCTGTATCTTCTGGTCCAAGTTCTACACTTCTCATTAAATAAGGGATAGAAAGAAGAGCATTGCCAAGCTGAACAAAGCACATACCCAGCATAAAATAAACATCCTGATCCTGAAGCCCGTTTTTTAAAGCTTTTTCAAACATGGCTGCAGCTTCTTCATAATGCGCCTGCTCATAGAACAAACTGCCCAGCGAATAATAAGCCGCCGGCTGCTCTTCATTCAGCTGAATGGCTTTCTCAAAAAATTTGATAGCCTTTTCTGTCTCGCCAACAGCAGTCAAGACATTTCCAAAGTTTATATATGCAACGGCATCATTTGGTTTTTCTTCAATTGCTTTTGTAAAACATTCCAAAGCTTCTTCATATTTACCTTGTTGTAACAGTTCAATTCCTTTTTGATTATGATCCATATTTACACACTCCGAACTATAAGGTCTTATCAGCAGTATTCGGTCTTACTTTGCCGTAAGCCCAAAATATAAGGAAATTATACCATAACCGGTTAAAGGGCTAAAGGATTCTTGCTGGTGTTTGCTGATCTCTGTCTTGCAGCGGGAATTCTTTGCTTTGGATTAGTTGAGCTTACTTTATTGGCTGGTTTAAGAGGGCTATTTGGGAATTGTATTTTGGAAGTAAGCGTTATGTAATATCGGCATACAGCTCTGCAATAAATTATTTCAATCACAGCCTGCTTTTTCACACAGTTTAATCGTTTTAATACTACAAAGGCAGGAATTTCATATTGTAAACATGTAATGAAGTGGTTTGAAATGGAGAACAACAACTTGTACTGCCTTAATCCGGAGAAAACTGAACGTTTTCGGGTAAAACAAGAGTATAAACGGGTTAAAACGATGACTAATCGGGTTAAACAGGTAAAAAGAACCGATTCACTTAATTATTTTAGCCCATTAAAGCGCTAAAAGGGTCAGGCCCCTTTATTGCTTTAATGGGTTAAAACACAACAGAGACTACATTGGTTGCATCCTGTTTTCAATAAAAGCTTTTATACTTAACTGCATAAAAAAGCCGACTCCCGCAATCTGCGGTGATCGGCTTTTTTTGACCTACTTTGTTTTAGCCAACATACATAAGTTGTTCGTTTTTGCTAAACACTTTATCAATCGTTGCTCCGCCAAGACACTCGTCTCCGTTATAGAATACAACAGCTTGTCCTGGAGTGACAGCGCGGATTGGCTCAGCAAAGATGACTTCCACTTCGTTGTTAGGAAGAACCTTCACTGTTACGTTATTGTCTGGCTGGCGATAACGGAATTTTGCCGTGCATGTAAATTCCTGTGGTACTTCCCTGTTGGATACCCAGCTGGTATTTACAGCTGTAATGGAATCGGAATAAAGAGATTCATGGTCGAATCCTTGTTCTACGTATAGAACGTTTTCCTTTAAATCTTTTCCAACAGCAAACCATGGCTCTCCTGAACCGCCGATTCCAAGGCCGTGCCTTTGGCCAATCGTATAATACATCAAACCGTCATGTGTACCCATTGTTTTACCGTCTAATGTTTTCATCGTTCCTTGCTGAGCTGGAAGGTATTGGCTGAGAAATTCCTTGAAGTTTCTTTCGCCGATAAAGCAAATACCTGTACTGTCTTTTTTCGTTGCAGTGGCCAAGCCTGCTTCTTTGGCAATTTCCCTTACCCTTTTCTTATCCATGTCTCCAATTGGAAACATAACTTTTTCTAATTGATGCTGTTGAAGCTGATTTAAAAAATAGGTTTGATCTTTATTTTCATCAAGGCCTCTCAGCATTTTCACTTCGCCATCGCGTTCTTCCACGCGGGCATAATGTCCTGTAGCCAGATAATCGGCTCCAAGATTCATCGCATGCTCTAGAAATGCTTTGAACTTAATTTCTTTATTGCACATTACATCTGGGTTTGGTGTTCTGCCCGCTTTATATTCATCAAGGAAGTAAGTAAATACTTTATCCCAATATTGCTTCTCAAAATTCACGGCATAATAAGGGATACCGATTTGATTGCAGACCCGGATGACATCATTGTAGTCTTCTGTAGCGGTACAAACCCCAAACTCATCTGTATCGTCCCAGTTCTTCATAAAAATGCCGATAACATCATACCCTTGCTGCTTCAGCAAATATGCTGCTACAGAAGAGTCGACACCCCCTGACATTCCTACAACCACCCTTGTATCTTTAGGTGCTTTTGTCATTTATCTTCCCTACTTTCGATTCTTGCTTTGAAAACGCTGAACAATATTTGCCACTTGATTGGCAGCTGTTTCAATTTGATTCAATGTATTATTTAATCCGAAACTAAAACGGATAGAATTCCTTAAACGATCAGATTGCTTTCCAAACATGGCCACAAGGACATGTGATGGTTCAATCGAGCCTGCCGTACAAGCAGAACCGCTCGATACTGCTATTCCGGCCAAATCAAAATTGACTAGCAAAGATTCAACATCTGTACCAGGAAAGCTTACATTTAAGACATGAGGCAAGGACTTGCCGATATCACCATTAAGGAGGAACTCAATATCGTTCTGTTCAAAAATTTCTAGCATCCTGGCTTTAAAATTTCGGAAAATCTGCTGTTTTTCGCCCATCGTTTCTTGGGCAATTTTCACAGCTTCAGCGAAACCGGCTATGGATGCAATATTCTCTGTGCCTGCCCTCCGCTTCAATTCCTGTTCACCGCCAAAAATCCTCGGAGCTACTTTTGTTCCAGTCTTAAAGTACAAAAATCCAATTCCTTTCGGCCCATTAATTTTGTGGGCAGAGACAGATAGAAGATCCACACCTAAATCGTTCACATCCAGCTTTTCAATTCCATAAGCCTGGACTGCATCAGTATGGAAATAAGCCTGGTGACTTTTTAAAAGCTCTCCTATTTCTTTTATTGGCTGTATACTGCCTACTTCATTATTGCCATACATGACGGTTACCAGAACTGTATCTTCTCTTAAGGCGTTCTTCACATCTTCAACAGACACAAAACCTTTATCATCCACATCAAGATAGGTTACCTCATAACCCTGTTTTTCAAGATACTCACAGGTATGAAGAACTGCATGATGCTCAATGGCAGTTGTAATGATATGCTTTCCTCGGGACTCCGTCGCTTCCGCCACCCCCATGATGGCATAATTGTCAGCTTCTGTTCCCCCGCTGGTAAACACAATTTCATTGAAACTTGCTCCTATGCTTGATGATATGGTCATTCTGGACTCGTCCAACAAACGCCTTGCATCTCTCCCATATGAATGAATGCTTGATGGATTGCCAAATGACTCATTTAATACAGAAACGATTGAATCGATCACTTTTGGATGAACAGGCGATGTTGCCGCATGATCAAGGTAAATTCGTTCCAATCGGAATCACCTCTATTTCTAAATATCTTAAATGTAATTATCCTATCTTACTCCTATGCAGGTTAAATGTAAAACATATAGCCTTCTGTTTCACCATCATCCTGGTAGTTAGCCAGATCTTCTAGTGTCGTGCTGTCCAAAACGTCTTTTACAGCATCCCGTATCCGCATCCACAATGACCTTTTTACAGGCTCCTCATCCTCAATTCCTTCAACAGGACTAATCGGCCCTTCCAGTACTCTTATCACATCACCCGCTGTAATATTTGCGGGCTCATCCGCAAGAATATAACCGCCATATGCACCCCGTATACTCCTTACCAATCCTGCATTCCGCAATGGAGCAATAAGCTGCTCTAAATAATGCTCAGATAGATCGTGAATCTGTGCAATTGTTTTTAAAGAAGTAGGCCCTTCACCATATCTCTTTCCTAATTCAATCATAATTGTAAGCCCATAACGGCCTTTTGTAGATATTTTCACAACATTTCACCCCGATTGATAACTTTCTTTTCTTTTCGTTTTTCAGCCATGGCAATGCACGCATCTGTAGCCTTTTGGGATGCCGGCAGCGTATATCCAATAATAGTCCCTGTTACAAGAGAAACAATGATGGTTCCATATGAGACAGGTCCGCCCATGAGCCATCCAATCATCAGCACAATGATTTCCATACCGCGGCGGACATGGGAAATTTTCCAGCCAGTCTTTAAATGAACGGCCAGCATAAAACTGTCTCTCGGCCCTGCACCCAGCTGTGCTGAAATATAAATCCCCATTCCAATTCCATTAATGATCAAACCGGAACCAAACATAGCAAGCTTTCCCTCAAATGAAGGAGGTGTCGCCATGAAAGGTAATCTAAACAAGAGATCCATAAATATTCCAACAAGAAGCATATTTAAAAACGCGCCCAGTTTTGGCCATTCCTTCATTAGCGTAGCAGATAACACCAAAATAAAAAAGCCTGCAATAATCGACCAGGAGCCAATACTTAAACCGAAATGGTGAAAAAGACCAACGTGGAGCACATCCCATGGACTTGCACCTAAATCAGAGGTTATAAACAAGTCAAGACCAAATGCCATCACCAGCAGGCCAATTCCAAAAACAGAAAAGCGTATCCGTAAATTGCCCTTGTTTTTCATTTATCCCGCCCCGTTTTTCCTTTTATCATTCATCAATGTCCCTATCCCGAAAGGAAAAGCTCATCATATAGATATTTTCATTTATGTGCCTCTTCATGATTCTATCGTTAAAATGTTTGATAAATACTCTTTTTGTAAACTTTGCGCTAAAAAAGTGAGTGAAACAAAAGGTTCGTTTACGAAAAAATGCCACGAAGACTGATAGCATACTGATTTATCCAATGTACAATAAGCAACAATTTTTGCGAAAACAGCCTTAAAAATAATAATTGTAATGTACCCCCTCGTTTGAGGAATTCAATTAATATAAGCCATCTATATGAATTTTTAAATCACGGAAAAAACCATTCGTTCATTTCCATTTGCATGGATTTAACTTTTGACATTATAGCATAGAACACGAGTTAAATGCATAACGGCTCCCAATTTGATATGATGAATATACGATTAATGTTACAGTTTGGAGAGAACAAAATGAGTGTACAGCCATTGGCATACCGTATGCGTCCAAAATCCATTGAGGAAGTTGTCGGGCAGGAGCACCTGGTGGGAGAAGGAAAGATTATTCACCGCATGGTAAAGGCAAAACAGCTCTCTTCTATGATATTATATGGACCCCCTGGAATTGGAAAAACCTCCATAGCAAGCGCGATTGCAGGAAGCACGCAATATGCTTTTCGGAAATTGAACGCGGTGACCAATAATAAGAAAGACATGGAAATAGTAGCAGCTGAAGCAAAAATGTCAGGAAAAGTCATTTTACTGTTGGATGAAGTTCATCGGCTGGATAAGGGAAAACAGGATTTTCTGCTGCCTTATTTAGAGAATGGCATGATTATCCTAATTGGGGCAACCACCAGCAATCCGTACCATGCAATCAATCCGGCTATCCGCAGCCGCTGCCAAATATTCGAGTTATACCCTTTATCTACCGAGGATATGGAAAAAGCACTGGTCAGAGCGCTGAAGGATGAAGAAAGAGGCCTTGGAAAATATTCTGTAGAGCTGGAACCAGGTGCTTTGGAGCATTTTGCACAGGCAAGCGGAGGAGATGTGAGAAGTGCTTTGAATGCCCTTGAATTGGCCGTTCTTTCGACGGAACCAAATGATAATGGCTCCATTTATATTTCGGTTGAAATAGCAGAAGAATGTCTGCAGAAGAAAAGCTTTTCTCATGATAAGGATGGCGATGGCCACTATGACGTCATGAGCGCGTTTCAAAAATCGATTCGGGGAAGCGATGTAAATGCCGCCCTTCATTATCTTGGGAGGCTTGCTGAAGCTGGGGATCTGCCTACAATAGCCAGAAGGCTTTTGGTTATTGCGTACGAGGATATCGGCCTTGCCAGTCCCCAGGCAGGTCCACGTACCCTTGCTGCCATTGAAACAGCAGAAAAGCTTGGTTTTCCAGAAGCGAGGATTCCGCTTGCCAATGCAGTTATCGAGCTCTGCTTATCACCAAAATCGAACTCTGCCATTGTGGCCATAGACAAGGCGCTTGCGGATATCAGAGCAGGCAAAAGCGGTGAAGTTCCCCTGCATCTAAAAGATGCACATTATAAAGGGGCTAAACAGCTGGGGAGAGGAATCGAATACAAATATCCTCATGATTATGAAAACGGCTGGGTTGCACAGTCCTATTTACCAGAGACGTTAAAAGGAAAAGCCTATTATGAACCGAAGAAAACCGGAAAGTTTGAACAGGCTCTTGCGATTGTTTATGACAAACTGCTTAAAAATAAGAATCGATAAGCTTTTTTCCTAAGCTTTTAAAAAAGAAATATTACAGGATAAGGGGATTATAACTTATTGATTACGAAAAGATGCCACTAGTACAGATAAACATACGGATTTATCCTATGTTCGAGTAGCAACACTCTATGTGAAAACAGCCGCTGATCTCCTTCAGCGGCTGTTATTTGTTCATATTCGGTTACGCGGCTACATCCCTCTTCGTGAAAATCCCGAATGCAAGAAGATGGAACACTACAAAATAAATGATAAGCATGACAATGGAAAAGCCCATGGTCATTCCGGATATAATTGGATTGCCATCAAAATACTGTGTTAAGTCTGTATTGGCAAATAGGATGTATTTGGCCCAATCGTATTTTTGTGCGATGGCTACAGTGACTGTCGTTCCCATAAACAAAAGAAAAATGGAAATTCCGATTGCAAGGGAGCTGTTCCTGAATACTGCAGAAATCATAAACGCCATCGTAGCAAGCATAACAATATCGATTGATTTTAATAAATATGTTTTTATAAGAAAAAGAATAATATTCTGTTCTTCTACATGTCCATTGACATATGCGAGGTGAGTATTGCTTGCAGTCCCTCCTCCAAAAAGAATGGCTCCTATAATTCCCGAAAAAACAAATAAAACAGCTAACAGCAGAAGCCCGAATAGTATAACGGTTATGTATTTTGATAAAAGGATACGAAACCTTGAAACCGGGCGTATCAGCAATAACTTAATGGTCCCCCAATTAAATTCGCTCGCTACAATACCCGCAGCAACTATGATGGTAAATAGGCCTGTAAAGGAAATGAGCGTAATGTTAGCATTGATGAAGGTCCAGACCGAATTCTCATCCGGGGACATATTATGATCCAAACGATATTGATTGAGCTCCAAATCCTTTTTTGCATTCTGCAATTCATCCTTGGGTACGGAAGAAGGATTTTTTTGACTTGCAGTAATAAGATCTTGATCATTTTTTACTTGCTCAATAGCATCCTGTTTCCAGGCATCTGACTGTGTATGGCTGGAAGCATACATTTTTGTAAGGATTCCTGTACCGATTACCCCGAGTATAATCAACGTAATCATGACATAGGTGCCGGGACGTTTAAAAATTTTGATCCATTCGTTTTTCACAAGATTAAGCACTGTGTTCTCCCCCCTTTTTTGTTACCTCTAAAAATCTTTCTTCCAGTGTTTTTGATACGGCTCTTACTTCATACAGATTCAGTCCATTTTGAACAATCAGGCGGATTAGGTCCGGCACTTTCTCTTTTTCCATTTCCACTTCTATTCCGCTTTCTTTTTTTACAAAAGGAAACTCTGTTAAAAATGAGAAATCAGTCTCTTGCTGAAACTCTAATTCAATATAATATTTTTGCTTTGAGTCCTGAACAAACTCCCTAATATTTTGAACTTCTACAAGTTTTCCAGATTGGATAATCGCTATACGGTCGCACATCATTTCCATCTCTGAAAGCAGGTGGCTGGATACAATGACGGCCATTCCCCTTTCCCTTGTCAAAAAGCGTAAATGATCACGAATCTCTCTAATGCCTGCAGGATCCAAACCGTTAGTGGGTTCATCAAGGATTAATACCTTTGGATCGTGAAGCAGGCATTGGGCAAGTCCCAGACGCTGGCGCATACCAAGGGAGTAGGTTCTTACTTTGTCGTGAATACGCTCCTTCAATTGCACCAGCTCGACTACCTCATCAATTTTTTCCTTAGTGATGCCTTTGATCATTCTTGCGTACTGCATGAGATTTTGATAGCCTGTCAGGAATTTATAAAGCTCCGGATTTTCTACAATCGCTCCAACATTCCCAAGCGCTTTTTCAAAGCTGCTTTTTACGTTATTGCCGCAAATCAGAATATCGCCTTCCGTAATATTCATTAAGCCGACAATCATCCGAATCGTGGTCGTTTTTCCGGCTCCGTTCGGTCCAAGGAACCCAAATACTTCTCCTTCATAAATATCAAAGCTCAATGAATCAATAATTTTCTTTCCTTTAATGACTTTGGTGACATTTTTTAGTTCTACTACAGGCTTCATTACTCTCTCCCCTATTCTTTCCCACATCATGAATGGGTGTTTAAAACCTTACAATACCCTCTTTAGACTACCTTAAGACTTCACGTCTTCTCAAGTGTTTAGCTCCACCCATTACAATTACTCCGATATCTTTCTGAATGAGACCTGGTTCAGGACCACATGAAACATGGTACAACACTCTAAAAATACACGTCAACAATTTTTTCCTTTTTTTCCATTTCATCCAATTACAGAATGGTTTATCGCTTTAAAGCACAGAAGGGGTCTGACCCCTTTTGTGCTTTAAAGTAAAAAAGCGAATAGACAATGAGAGATAAAATCAACCGCCCAGTTTCAAACCCAATAAAAAAACCGCCAAAACGACGGTTTGAGTAGGCAGCTTGCAGCTCCTATTTATCTTTTACACGTTTAATTTCAATTTCTTTAAGAAGGGTGTTAATAACATGGCTTGCCATAAATAAACCTACTGTCGAAGGAACAAAGGCATTGGATGATGGAGGCATCTTCGCCTTGCGTATCTCCGCGTTTTCGTTTCCAACAACCTTTCTGACATCTTCACGAATCACAATCGGGCTCTCATCAGAGAATACGACAGGAATGCCCTTTGTAATTCCTTCTTTACGGAGCCTTGTCCGAATTACTTTAGCAATAGGATCTGTGTGAGTTTTTGAGATATCTGCAATCCTTAAACGCGTTGGGTCAGTCTTATTGGCAGCACCCATGCTTGAAATAATCGGTATGCCGCGTTTTAAACATTCCTTCATTAAGTGGATTTTATACACAATCGTATCAGATGCATCCACGACAAAATCAGGTTTTAGGTCAAAAAATTCTTCATACGTTTCTTCCGTATAAAACATTTTTAACGCAATAACTTCGCAATCCGGATTAATATCCTTGATTCGGTTTTTCATAAGGTCAGCTTTTGGCTGTCCTACTGTAGAAAGAAGAGCAGGCAGCTGACGATTGATATTGGTGATATCAATATCATCCTTGTCAACAAGGATTAAGCGGCCGATACCGGTACGGGCAAGGGCTTCGACTGCAAAAGAACCTACACCGCCTATCCCTAATACGGCAACTGTTGTATTGCTCAGAATATCCAGACCTTCTTTTCCAATCGCTAATTCATTTCTTGAAAACTGATGAAGCATATGTATCATCTCCAAACTATCTATTTTACCTTGATAAGAATAAACATAATCAACGGAAAATTCAACACGCTCTCCTTTACGTGTTCCTCTTCCATTTAAATAATGAGGAGCCTTTTTAATTAGCTTCTCGATAAGAAGACATCCATTTTTTATTTTGGCTCCGTTAGTCTTGCCTGTTGAATCCGCTGCAGGCACTCGCTTTTCTAAGCAGGAGGCTCTCGACTCTGCTTCAATCAGCATAAATCTTTAACAGAGACCGTCATGCTAATCAAATTCGCACCATTGCACATGAAAATATGTTCGTTCTCCTATAGTAGCTTTTTTTGAAAGAAAAAATCTTAAATAAAAAACTTTTAATAACACCTATAAGGAAAGCTTGTTTTTATTTTCCCACTTAAACAAAATAAAACCCTCTATATAAAGAGGGTGTGAAAGGCAAAAAAAATGACAAGACCCAATCGTGCCGTTGCAAACCCTAGTGTTTTGAACCCGCTCTTCAGCAGGTGGGTGTTCTGTTTCAGATGTTATACGTCCTCTTAACAAAGGCATGTATGCGATCCAAAAACTCCAAACTCCCGTATACACCATGTTCGGTCAAAACAATTGGGTGTAAAAAACGTACACATCAGGACTCGTCGTCTTAAAGATATATTACCACTATTTTGTCCCGTTATCAACCTAAATTAACTGAAAACTTTCAACCAATCTCGACAAACAAAAGATTGCCTGAATTGAGCGGTTTATCTTAACAGTTTTGCTTTTGCTCTTTTTTAATCGCAAGAGCTAAATGTAATTCGTCTAATTGTGCCCCGCTCACTCCACCTGGTGCCTCTGTCAGCATACAGCTTGCACTTGCCGTTTTTGGAAAAGCAATGGTGTCGCGGAGATTTGAACGGCCTGCCAATAACATAACAATCCGGTCAAGGCCAAGAGCAATTCCTCCATGCGGCGGTGTACCATACTCAAATGCTTCTAACAGGAATCCAAATTGCTCCTGTGCCTGTTCTTTCGTAAATCCTAAAACGCTGAACATTTTTTCTTGAATGTCACGTTCATAAATACGGAGAGAACCTCCACCAAGCTCATATCCATTTAATACTAAGTCATAAGCCTGTGCCTTTACATCCTGAGGATTTGTTTCAAGCTTGTCCAAATCTTCTCTTGCCGGCATTGTGAAAGGATGGTGGGCTGCAAAGTAACGGCCTGCATCTTCGTCATATTCCAATAGCGGCCAATCAGTCACCCATAAGAAGTTAAATTTCGTTTCATCAATGAGGCCCTGTTCCTTCGCTAATTTCAATCGCAATGCACCTAGTGCATCTGCCACAACAGACTTTTTATCAGCGACGAAAAGGAGAAGGTCACCGGCTTCTGCGCCCATTACTTCTCTTAAATGCTTGAGTTCTTCTTCTCCAAAGAATTTGGCAATCGGTCCTTTTAACTCATGAGCTTCAGCTTTTAACCAAGCAAGACCCTTCGCACCATAAACCCCTGCAAACTCAGTTAATGCGTCAATATCTTTTCGTGAATATTTATCGCTTGCCCCTTTTACATTGATGGCTTTTACTTGGCCTCCACCTGCAACAGCAGCAGCAAATACTTTAAATCCTGAATTTTTGACCAATTCAGAGAGGTCGACTAATTCCATTCCAAAACGAGTATCCGGCTTATCGGATCCATAACGGCTCATTGCTTCATCATAGGTTAGACGAGGCAGCGGAGTTGGAAGATCTATTCCTTTTACATCCTTTAACAAACGTTTCATCATTCTTTCCGTCATATCCATGATGTCTTCCTGGCTGTAGAAGCTTGTTTCGATATCAATTTGGGTAAATTCCGGCTGGCGGTCAGCGCGCAAATCTTCATCACGGAAACATCGGGCAATTTGATAGTACTTATCAAATCCTGCAACCATCAACATTTGTTTAAAAAGCTGCGGGGACTGAGGCAAGGCATAGAACTCTCCAGGATGCACACGGCTTGGCACTAAATAGTCACGTGCTCCTTCAGGAGTGCTTTTAGTAAGCATTGGTGTCTCAACATCCAGAAACCCTTCACCGTCCAGAAAACTGCGGAAGGATTTCGTTACATCGCTTCGCATTTTAAAGGTTTCAAACATAACCGGGCGGCGAAGATCTAAATAACGATATTTCAAGCGGATGTCTTCAGCTACATCGGTTTTATTCTCAATCATAAAAGGAGGAGTCTTTGCCTCATTGATGATGGCTGCCTCCTCAACCTTAATTTCAATCCTGCCCGTTTTGAGATTAGGGTTAATGGTTCCCTCTTCACGTGCTACAACGGTTCCTTTAACATCCAGAACAAACTCATTTCTTGCCTTTTCCGCAATTTTTAATGCTTGTTCTGAAACATCCGGATTAAAAACAATTTGCACGATTCCAGCACGGTCTCTTAAATCAATAAAAATAAGTCCGCCAAGGTCGCGCCTTTTTTGCACCCATCCCTTTAAAGTAACTGTTTCTCCGATATTTTTTTCTGTCACATCTCCACAATAATAAGTACGTCCAAACATCCTTATACCTCCCCAGTTGATATCTTCTTAAATTCAGAAACAAAATCACTTAATGACATTTCGGTTTGACTGCCAGTTTCCATATCTTTAAGATTGATGACATTTTTCTTGATTTCATCCTCACCGAGGATTGCTACGAACCTGGCTCCTGTTCGATCAGCCGCTTTTAGCTGGGCTTTCATTTTCCTGTCAAGGTAGTCCTTTTCTGCAGAAATGCCTGCTTTGCGTAGCTGCTGGAGTAATACAACTGCGTAATCCTTCGCTTCCTCTCCTAATGAAACAATATAACAATCTACTTTTGTTTCATCGTTAAAGGAAATGCCCTCGATTTCAAGGGCTGCAATCAGCCGCTCAATACTAAAAGCAAAGCCGATGCCCGGGGTCTCTGGTCCGCCCATTTCCTGAATCAGACCATTGTAACGGCCGCCTCCACATAGAGTAGTGATCGCACCAAAGCCTTCTGCATTGCTCATAATTTCAAACGCAGTGTGGTTATAATAATCCAGGCCGCGCACAAGCGTTGCATCCACTTCAAATGGAATTTCCAGTGCTGTCAAATAGGATAAAACTTTTTCAAAGTATTCTTTAGATGCCTCATTTAGATATTCCAATATGGATGGGGCTGTTTTCATGAGTTCGTGATCGCGGTCTTTTTTACAATCAAGAATTCTCAGCGGATTTTTTTCCAACCTGTTTTGGCAATCTCCACAGAATTCATTAATCCGCGGTTTAAAATGACTGATGAGTGCATCTCTATGCGCAATTCTGCTTTCTTTATCTCCAAGGCTATTAATAACAAGCTTAAGATTTTTCAATCCCAGTTCCCTGTAAATCTCCATTGCAAGAGCAATCACTTCCGCATCAATGGATGGTTCCTGTGCACCAAGTACCTCTGCACCAAACTGTACAAACTGGCGGAAACGTCCTTTTTGCGGTCTTTCATACCTAAACATCTGTCCATTATAGTAAAGCTTGACAGGCTGGTTCGGATTTCCAAACATTTTATGCTCGACAAAGGACCTTGCAACAGATGCTGTTCCTTCCGGCCTAAGTGTCAGGCTTCTTCCTCCGCGGTCCTCAAACGTGTACATTTCTTTTTGGACGATATCAGTTGTGTCTCCAACACCTTTTTGAAAAAGCTCTGTATGCTCGAAAATGGGGGTTCTTATTTCTTTATATTGATATCTGCGGCAGATGTCCTTCACTACTTCTTCAATATACTGCCACTTTTCTACTTCTCCAGGCAAAATATCCTGTGTTCCACGAGGAATTTGAATGGCCATGGTAATCCTCCTTCAGTATGTAACGATATAAAACAATTCTCTGTTTAGCTTAACAGTATAACATCACTGCAGGCATTCGCTATTTAGGCCGCTCAGGAGCACTGAGCCTGCCCCGCAGAAGTCTTGCGCTTTTCTGCAATGATCAACAGGCTTTAACAGCGCCAAAAACAAAAAAACTCTCAGTCCCTTGTCATTAAAACAAGGGACGAGAGTTTGAATCCCGTGGTGCCACCCTAATTGAAGCTACTGCTTCCACTTAACAGCTAACGCCTGTTCGCGTCCATCCCCTACTAAAGAAAAAGATCCTTTTTCAGGGCGAAACCTCTAAAGTGTTCATTCATTAAGACATCATGTGAAATGCTTTCAGCCTATGGCACTTCTTCTCTTTCATGTGTTTCTTAATTACTGTTCTTTGTCATCGGTTATATGTATAAGATGCCACTTTATTTATATAAATGATACGAGGCTCTAAACCTGTTGTCAACCCCTAATCATTTATTATGACCTTTCAAGCTTCTTTTTTAGCAAGCGGACTTCTGCAAGGGATAATCCAAACTCTGACGCCAGATCCAAAGAAGTCATCTGATTCTCCCTCTCTATAAAATGATGAAAGCTGGTTCCATAAAAGTGTGAGGTGCCATTGTGGACCATTTGCTTCTTTTCATTCGATCTCATCCTGCATTCTCCTTTTTCAGCGATTGGATAAATGCTCTTCCAATTTCCCTATTAGCATTGCCCATAAGACCTATTTTCTTTCATGAAAAAAGGAGTTTTGTTTTTTTTCAAGAATATATAATGGTCAAGGCTGTCATTACAATAAAAAAGGTGGTGTACCGGTGGGAAAGAAAATGCTGCATCTCCTTGTCATCATTCTGCTTGTGGCGGCAGGGAATATGTATAATTACGCCAAAACAAAAGCCGATTCCGAACAAGGAATCATCAACTCGAATGGGATCTATATCCGTACAGGTCCAGGTCTGAACTATTCAATCAGCCAAACAGCGAGTAACGGAGAGGCCGTTTCCATACTTGAACGAAAAAATGGATGGGTTAAGGTAAAATATGGTAACAATACCGGATGGATCGCGGAGTGGCTTGTAAGTTCAGCAATAAAAGGAAGCTCTTCCAATTCAGCCTCCTTCGCAACAGTAATAGCTGATCAAGTACGGGTTCGGCAAACCCCTGATCTCCAATCCAGTATTTTAACCTCTTTAAACCTAAATCAGCACGTTACTGTAATCACGGAAAATGGTGATTGGGCCAAGATTCAGGAAAATAGGATCATCGGATGGGTGTCAAAGGATTTCCTAAATATCCAGTCAGCTACTCAAATGAATACAGCAGGAATGGGAAAAAGCGGGAGTGTTACGATTTTATATAACGGGACTAATTTACGGGCTGAGCCCTCCAGCCAATCCGATGTCGTTGCCAGAGCAAACACCGGGGATACATTTCCTATGGAAAGTCAGAATAATCAATGGAATAAAATTAAGCTGCCAGACGGAAGCAGTGCCTATGTTGCTTCCTGGATTGTTTCCACATCAAGCCAACTGAATTCCCCACAATCCAAAAAAGGCATTAAAGGAAAAACCATTGTGATCGATCCGGGCCACGGCGGCAGCGACAATGGAACAACAGGAGTAACTGGTACGCTGGAAAAGTTAATGACACTGAAGACCGCTGAATTATTATCCAGCAAGCTAAAAAATGAAGGGGCAAACGTCATTTTAACGAGAAATTCGGATGAGTATGTTTCCCTTGACGCACGGGTGGCCATTTCAGTAATAAACCATGCAGATGCTTTTATTGCCATTCACTTTGACAATGATTCCGATCCAAGTGTTTCAGGCCATACTACCTATTATAATCATCAAAACCAGAAGCAATTAGCAGAAGCCATCGACCAGGGAATTTCAGCAAATGTATTAATTCCGGACAGAGGAGTCCGATTCGGAGATTTCCATGTCATTCGGGAAAACCCTCAGCCGGCTGTCCTGCTTGAGCTTGGTTATTTAAGCAATCCTGAAGATGAAAAAACGGTTAATACCGTGGAGTACCAGGAAAGTGTGACAAGCGGAATTCTTGATGGCGTCACCCAATATTTCAAATAGGATTTTTTCCTAAATAGACATCTTATGTACTCTTTTGGTATTCAGCTCAAATGAGCAATTATTACTAAGAAAAGCGCAAGGCGCACAGCCTTAGGAGAAAAACATAAGACAATCGTCTTGAATGTATGCCTTTTAAGCTTCTAGACGACTGGGCTTATGGACATTAAGCCCAGTCGTAACCCTTCAACTATAGCTAGCCAGAGACTTCTTTGGTTACATAATTAACTTAATATAACATTTTATATGTATCAAAAAAGAGAGCTGAATTTTCAGCTCTCTTTTTTGCTTTCCATAATCAATGTCACCGGACCGTCATTTATAAGGGAAACATCCATCATAGCGCCAAATTCTCCTGTTTCCACGTGGATGCCTTGCTCGCTTAACAATTCATTAAATCGATTATAAATTGAAAGAGCATGGTCAGGCTTTGCTGCATTCATAAAATTTGGACGCCTGCCCTTACGTGTGTCTCCGTACAACGTAAACTGAGACACAGAGAGAATTTCCCCAGAGACATCTTTTAAAGAATAATTCATCTTTTCGTTTTCATCTTCAAATACCCGAAGGTGAACAATTTTTTCTGCAAGATAGGCTGCATCTTCTTCCGTATCCTCATGAGTTACGCCCACTAACAGGACAAAACCCTTGGTGATTTTACCGACAACACTGTCAGCAACCTCTACCTTCGCCTCTTTGCTTCGCTGTAAAACCACTTTCATTGCAAGTAACTCCTTTAGCTCATAATACGTCTTACCGAATAAATATCCGGGATTTGCTTAATCCGGTCTACCACTCGATGAAGATGGCTGATATTGCGAATCGCAATGGTCATAATAATGGTAGCCATTTTACTGCGGTCTGAGCGCCCGCTTACTGCATTGATGTTCGTCTTTGTCTCATTAACCGCTTGAAGCACTTCATTCAGCAAACCTCTTCGGTCATATCCAGAGATTTCAATATCCACGTTATATTCCTTGCGGTCTGTAGAATCAGACTCCCATTCTACTTCAATAAGCCTGTTTTGCAAATCGTCAGAGTTTACATTAGGGCAGTCCGCCCTGTGAACCGATACACCTCTTCCTTTTGTGATAAAGCCGACAATTTCATCACCAGGAACAGGATTGCAGCATCTTGATAAACGGATTAATAAATTATCAATCCCTTTTACTGTCACCCCAGAATCCCGTTTTTTTGGTTTGGATGGCGATTTCATTTCGGTGACAATTTCTTTTACCGCTTCTTCCTGGTCACGGAGACGACGCCATTTTTCCGTTAAACGGTTAGCCACCTGTGCAGCAGTGATGCCATTATATCCAACCGCTGCATACATATCATCCTCATTGGCAAAATTAAACTTTTCCGCTACTCTTTTAATGTTATCAGGTGTCAGAATTTCCTTCAGGTCAAATTCCATCGCCTTGATTTCTTTTTCTACCAATTCGCGGCCTTTTGTAATGTTTTCTTCTTTCCTCTGACGTTTATAAAATTGCCTGATTTTGTTTTTTGCCTGTGACGTTTTTGCAAGCTTTATCCAATCCTGGCTTGGTCCATAGGAATGCTTGGAGGTCAAAATTTCTATGATATCCCCCGTCTTCAGCTGGTAATCCAGCGTTACCATTTTGCCATTGACCTTGGCCCCAATGGTCTTGTTTCCTATTTCCGAGTGGATTCGGTATGCAAAATCAATCGGTACAGAGCCGGAAGGAAGTTCAATAACATCTCCTTTTGGCGTAAAAACGAATACCATATCAGAAAATAGATCAAATTTAAGGGATTCCATGAATTCTTCGGCATTTGCGGATTCATTTTGAAATTCAAGTATTTCTCTAAACCAAGACAGCTTTTTCTCAAAGGAAGCCTTTTGGTTTACGGCTTTTCCCTCTTTATATGCCCAGTGGGCCGCTACCCCGTATTCAGCTATACGGTGCATTTCGATAGTCCGGATTTGGACCTCTAAAGGATCTCCCTTAGGGCCGATTACCGTAGTGTGAAGAGATTGATACATGTTGGGCTTTGGCATGGCAATATAATCTTTGAATCGGCCGGGCATCGGTTTCCAGCATGTATGAATAATTCCGAGAACCGCATAGCAGTCTTTAATACTGTTTACCACAATCCTTACAGCAAGCAGATCATAAATTTCGTTGAATTGTTTATGCTGAAGGGCCATTTTGCGATAAATAGAATAAATATGCTTTGGTCTGCCTGAAATATCGGATTTAATTGTAACTTCCTGAAGCCGTTCTTTTACTTCGTCCACTACATTATCAAGATACTCTTCCCGTTCTGCTCTTTTCCGTTTCATCAGGTTGACGATCCGGTAATATTGCTGGGGATTTAAATAGCGTAATGCAGTATCCTCCAGTTCCCATTTAATCTTGGAAATTCCGAGACGATGGGCTAGAGGAGCGAAGATTTCAAGTGTTTCATTGGCAATCCGCCTCTGTTTTTCCAATGGAAGATGCTTCAGCGTTCTCATATTATGCAAACGGTCCGCAAGCTTAATCAAAATGACACGAATATCCTGGGCCATTGCCACAAACATTTTTCTGTGATTTTCGGCCTGCTGCTCTTCGTGTGACTTATATTTAATCTTGCCAAGCTTTGTAACTCCATCTACAAGCATTGCTACTTCATCATTGAAGGCTTCTCTCAGCTGGTCCAGGGTTACAGGCGTATCTTCCACTACGTCATGAAGGAATCCTGCCGCAACCGTGGAAGGATCCATCTCCAAATCAGCCAAAATACCAGCTACCTGAATGGGATGGATAATATAGGGCTCACCGGACTTACGAAATTGCTCTTTATGGGCATCCCTGGCAAACTCATATGCATGCCGCACCATGGTAACATGCTCTGTATTTAAATATTCAGTTGTACGCTCTATGACTTGTTCGGCGGTTAGGATTTGGTCTTTCGCCATATATATGATCACCTTTAATTGAGTTTAATGGTTAGATACATTTAATAATGATTGACTTTATTATCGAAAAAAATCTCATTAATGTAAAGTAATTCGCCAATTTTTTATTTTTTGCGCCTTATTCTTCCGAAATCTGGAATATATAGGAGCAAAAAAACAATAAGCTTATAAAAAAAGGCTCTTTTCGTAATCTTTGTTGCTAGAAAAAATGATTAAAAATCCAGGTTCAGTTTAATACTTTTGAATAGCTTACGAAAAGATGCCACAATGACAGACAACATACGGAATCATCCAATATACATAAAGCTACAATCTATGCCAGCCTTAACAATCCAAATGCTTAGTCCAGTTCATGCCGGGTCCCCATTTCACGAAAAAGCAGGCGATAGATGCTATGTAAAAAAGCACTCTAGGAGAGTGCTTCTTTTTTACATACCTGGCAAGCATCAAGAGTACGCATTAAAATGTCATTAAAGTCAGAACATCGTAGCCCTTCAGCTTATCCTTGCCGTTAAGCTCCTCAAGCTCGATTAGGAACGCGATACCTGCTACCACTCCGCCAAGCTCTTCAACAAGCTGGATAGTGGCTTCAATTGTTCCGCCTGTCGCTAATAGGTCATCTGTTATAAGAACGCGCTGACCAGGCTTTATTGCATCTTTATGAATTGTTAAGACATCGCTTCCGTATTCAAGGCCATATTGTACTTTAATGGTTTCTCTAGGCAGCTTTCCTTCTTTACGGACTGGTGCAAAACCAACACCAAGTGCGTAAGCAACCGGGCACCCAATGATAAAGCCTCGTGCTTCAGGTCCAACAACAAGATCAATTTCTTTTTCTTTCGCATATTCAACAATTTGGTCTGTTGCATAACGGTATGCATCACCGTTATCCATTAATGTTGTGATATCCTTAAAAATAATGCCTTCTTTTGGCCAATCTGGAACAATTGTAATATATTTCTTTAAATCCATTATCTTACTTCCTCCTCATGTTTAACAGACCATTGAATCCTTTCATCAAACCATCTTTTTAAATCTTGATAAGATGAATATAATAATTCATTTTCTAGTTTAAATTGTGCTTCTTTTTTTTGATATGCAGTCGATTCAGACAAATCCCGTTTTGATTTTACAGGATGAATTGAAATAAGCCCATCCTTTATTGTAACAAAATCTAGTTCAAAAAACACCTGTGAAATAAAATCTACCGTTTCACGAGACCATCCTTTATAAGCAGCCAGCTGATCTCCATAACGAATCAGGTCAAACGATTTCCGTTTAGCGAGAAAGCCATAATACCATTTGAAATGCTCTCTTGTAGGAAATGTACTGAAAAAGTGATCCTGTTCATGATGAAAAAAGGCATAAATCCGTTCTGGTTTTTTCCCCTTTACCAAAAGGTGAAGAAGCGATTCATCTGAAGGCAAATCAAAAAGGACGATTGCTTTGCCGTCAATGTCGTGCTTACTTGCTTCGTCCTTGTCCCGAATATGGTAAAACGGAAAGCCCTCCAGTGCCTGCTTGAATGTCTCCAATGAACGTTCCTGAAACAGGATAAATTGGCTTTCTGTTTTTGGAATGGTTGAAACCCATTTTTTCCATTGCTTTATGCCTCGTATATCAAAGAGCTGCCAATCCTGCACCGTTATATCCTTCATAAAGATTTGGGGTTTCCGGATATTATTCCACTCATTAATAGCAAGCTCCCCCATAACGGAAGCTTCAGAAATCGGAGAGATATGATCTGCGAACTCCCCCATGCCAAAGCCTATTCCATCCAATATCGCGCCGTCCTGACCAAAGCTCACTTTCAAATGTTTATCACCCGCGCCAATTTTCCTTAATTGTTTAATTGGCACCCTTTCAATGACGACCTTTGGTTTAGGGTTGGCTGTTCCATATGGAGCAAGCATATCCAGTTCCCGTAAAGCCTCTAAATGAATGTCTTCGAGCTTTATTACCGCGTCTATTTCAGTGACCGGAATCAAATCTTCTTTCTTCAATACTTCAAAGGCAATCTTATTCATGCGATTCCTTAATTCTTCAACATCATCTATAGACAAAGTCATACCGGCTGCCATTGGATGTCCTCCAAAATGAGGAAGGAGCTCGCGGCAAGTACTTAAATGCTCAAATAAATTAAAACCTGCAATGCTTCTCGCAGACCCTTTTGCTTTATTCAATTCTAAATCAAAGCTTAATACAATAGTGGGCCGGTAGAATTTCTCAACCAGTCTGGAGGCAACAATTCCAACTACCCCGGGATTCCACCCTTCCTTGCCAATGACAAGTACTCTGTTTTGGTCAGTGGGGTATTGGCTTTCAACCATTTCAATTGCTTCCGTTGTCATATCATTGACAATGGCTTGCCTTTCCTTATTCATGGCATCAATTTGCTTTGCTAATTCAACAGCATCTTCCATATCTGTACTCATCAATAATTCGACTGCAGGATCCGCACTATCCAGCCTTCCGGCTGCATTCAGGCGGGGAGCTAGAACGAATCCAATCGTTTCCTCGCTGACTTCCGTCAGCTCTGTTCCAGTAACCTTGCATAAAGCCTGAATACCAGGTCGCTCTGTTTTGGCAAGCTGCTTTAATCCCGCCTTAACCAATGTTCGATTTTCACCGATTAATGGGACAAGATCTGCAACTGTCCCAATGGTCACGACATCCAGAAGATGGTCAGGAACAAATCCGTACAAAGCATGCGCCAGCTTAAAGGCAACACCCACTCCAGCCAATTCATGAAAGGGATAACGGCCTTCAGGATGCTTTGGATGTACAATTGCAAGAGCTTCCGGGAGCACCGGCCCCGGTTCATGGTGATCTGTAATAATTAGATCCATTCCCAGTTCCTTGGCTACTTGCGCTTCGTGGACGGCAGCAATACCTGTGTCGACAGTGATAATCAGTTTTTTTCCAGATTCTGCTGCATGGCGGAAAGCAGGTTCATTCGGCCCATACCCTTCGGTGAAACGATTTGGTATGTAGAACTCTGTGTCTGCACCTAAATCTGTCAACACACTCATCAGAACAGTAGTACTGCTGACACCATCCGCATCATAATCCCCAAAAACAAGGATGGGTTCTTTTTTTTCAATAGCAAATTTTATTCTTTCAACTGCTTCCTTCATGTCTTGAAGCAAAAAAGGATCATGAAATTCTTTTTTCTGATCAAATAAAAAAGCCCGTGCGGCCTCAGGGTCTGTTATGCCGCGGTTTATTAATAAACCTGCAACCAACGGAGTGATATTTACCTTTGCAGCCAATTCTTCCAAGGCGCTGGATTCAGCTTCTGTAACTTTCCAACGGGTTTTTGACTTTAACATATGCCCACCTCTTCAACCTCTCCATTATACATGGTTCATGTTCAACTGTCATCTTCTTATCTAATGGCTGTTTTCGCATAGAACGGTGCTTAAGAACAAAGATCAATCCGTATATTGTCGGTCTTCTCGGCATCTTTTCGTATACTGTACAAAAGTTTTAATACGGTACTTTGTTTTTTAAAATCAGTTTTGTGCCAAATAGCAACAATTTTTTAGAAAAGAGCCTATACAATTGAAAAAGACGAAGCAAGGGGGCTTTGCTCCGTCTTAATGTGCTGGGGAATCAGGCGTATCTGGCGAATCTGGTACTGTTTTTTGAAATGAGCTTTCCTCCATATCAGTTTCAGGCTTCTTTCCTGGCAAACCGACTCTGGTCCGCAGTTGTTTGAGTTCTTCTTCAAGCCGTTTATTTTGAAGCCTTAAAGAATACATTTTCACAAACCCAACAGCCCCTATAATGATTGCTCCTGTCACAACAGAACCCAGTATAACTAAAACCAAAGGCCATTGGGCTGTTCCAAATAAATAATGGACCTTTACTGAATCTACATTTATGACCGCAAAAATAGCAATTAAAAAAGCAAAGACAATTCCAAGAAAAATAGACCATTGGATTCTCACACTAACACACTCCCTTTATCAAATGCAGCTCAAATCCATTATTATTTGTAAAATTCCACTCACTTTGAAATCTTATGCAAAGGTACGTTCCCCTGCACACAGCTGCCTTTAGAGTAGAAACATTTTTAATATATACCCTCCAATGATGTATAATAATCCTCTTATTAAAATCCTAATCCTTTCAACAGAGCAATAATCGGTAAAATTCTATGTTGAAAACTGCTCGTATCTCATTTAACAAATCCATAAAAAACCACAGATCATTTTTAAGATCTGTGGCTTTACATCCATTATACTTGAGGCTCGTCTGACCATTTTCTTTTTTCTTTAACGGTTTTTATCGGTCCGTTCTTTCTAAGCTGCTTTCGCTTCCAAACAAACCAAAGCTGCGAAGCAATAAAGATGGACGAATAAGTACCAGAAATTAACCCGATGAGCAAAGCAATAGCAAAATTCGTAAGAGAACTGCTTCCGAAAATCAGAATAGCCAGTGTTGTGATGACTACCGTCAGGACAGTATTGACTGAACGAGTAAGTGTCTGGCGAATCGATTTATTTACGACATCTGCCAGTTCATCTTCTGTTTTAATCCGTCCCTTCTTCCTTAGGTTTTCCCGGATACGGTCGAAGGTAACGATCGTATCATTAATGGAGTAACCTGCAATAGTCAATACGGCTGCAATGAAATTAAGATCCACTTCAAGCCTTGTTAAGCTGAAAATGGCGATAATGAAAAACACATCATAAAACAGGGCTACAATTGTCGCTAAGCCCATTAAAACTTCAAAACGGAGTGCGACATAAATAATAATACCTACAGCTGCGATGATAAGGGCAGAAATTGCGTTTTTAGCCAATTCCTTTCCAACCGTAGGTGAAACGGTACTGATGGAAGGCTCTGTTCCATACTCACTGGTAAAGTGGGAGTTCACCTTCTCTACATCACTCTTCGAAAGCATGCCTTTTAAACGTACAACTCCTGTGTCGCTATGGTTCCCTGCAAGCTCAATATCATCAGGCTGCAGGCCAAGTGCTTTAAAGTCTGATGTAAGCTTGGCATTCGTTAATGTTTGTGAAGAATTGACCTGTACACGTGTACCGCTTGTATAGTCCGTTCCAAGATTAAGCTTGAAAACGAAGCAAATAATTAAGCCTGCAATAACCAGAATTGCTGAGATGGCAAAAAAGATATTTCGGTGTTTCACAAAATCAAAACGATCAAATCTAGTAGGCAGATCCAGAGTATCAAAATTCTCAGAAAGGCTGTGAATAGCTGATTTTTTCACACCAAACCAGCCCGGTTTGTTTTTAAGCGCCTTACTGTTTACCCATAAACCAAGCAGCATCCTTGAACCGTACACAGCTGTTAAGAAGCTAAGAAGAATACTGATGATCAATAATGTTGCAAATCCCTTTACAGAGCTTGTCCCATAAATGAAAAGAACAATACCGGCAATAAGAGTTGTTACGTTTGCATCCAAAATGGCAATAAGAGAGGTTTTATTACCCGCTTTAAACGCACTGTTAATCGACTTTCCAACTTTAATTTCTTCCTTAATTCTTTCATATGTGATGATATTGGCATCGACTGCCATCCCGACCCCGAGAATCAGAGCGGCAATTCCCGGCAGTGTCAAAACGCCATGGATTAAATAGAAGATCAAAAGAATTAAATAAACATAAATGGTCAAGGACACAGAAGCAATCAGTCCTGGCAAGCGGTAGTAGGCAATCATAAACAGGAAGATGATAACAATTCCGACGATGCCGGCTGTAACGGTATCATGAAGTGCCTCTGCACCGAATTTTGCACCAACAGAAGTGGAATAAACTTCTTTCAGTTTCACGGGTAGAGCACCGGCATCTAATAAAGATGCAAGGTTTTGAGCTTCTTTCAGACTGAAATTCCCTTCTATGGTGACCGTATCTGTATTAAATACTTCGTTTACATTTGGATCTGAAAGGAATTTAGGATTTTTCTTGGTCACTTCTTTCTTATAAGAATCTTTTCCAGGAACAAAGTCCATCCAGATGACTAATTTATTGTTTGGTGCCATTTTGACGATTTTTTGCGTTACGGACCTAAACTTGTTTCGGTCTTTTAACTGAAGAACTACGTTAGGATCACCATTCTGGGTAAAGGACTGCTTAGCCTTCCCTTGCACCAGATCCGATCCATTCATTAATTCTTTATCGTTCACATCACGAAAAGAGAGATTGGCTTGAGTGGAAAGAATGTTTCTTGCTTCATTTTGATTCTTGACACCCGCTAATTGAACCCTGATGCGGTTATTTCCCTCTATTTGAATATTAGGTTCATTTACACCAAGTGAATTTACACGGCGCTGTAAAGTGTCCACGGTATTGGATAATGCGGCTCTATCGATTTTTTGGCCTTTAACAGCAGGCTGGACATCATATAAAACCTCAAAACCTCCTTGTAAATCAAGGCCGAGCTTAATTTTGTTCACAATCTGTTTGGTCGTTCCCCCAAATACGCCTGCAAGCAGTATAACAATGAGGAAAAAGGCAACGATCCGGCTTCTTTTTACCATTATGTATATCCCCCTAGCAAAATTAAAAAAACAAAACATAATTCCACTTAATCATTATTGTTGATATGCCTTTTCGTGCAATCAACAGAATACCATTATTATGAGGTAGAATAAAAAAAGTGTCAATTTATCTTTTAAACAGTCAAAATTAGCGTTTTTTCTTAGGATTCAGCAGAGCTTCGAGTTCATTGCTGTCTAAATCAGCAAACCAGTTTGGCGACCGGTAAGCTTCCACTGTAGCAAAGTTCATATAATCACCAGCTTTCAGTGAAAGGATATCGGAAACAAGCTCATAGATGTGCACGTCCTCCTTTAGGTTCTTCCACCTTTTTTTTATGAAATAATTCCAGATATCCCTTACTTCCACCTTCCCGTACCCTAAAATGGATAGCTCTTCAGCTTTGCTTTTCAGGGCTGGATAAAGCAAATCAAAATTCTTTTTATGAAAATACCGCTGTCCCTTCAACCCTTTAGCTCCTTTCAAAATGAACTTGTCATGGTTTGTCCATTACGGTGCATATACTTTTTATTGTATATGAAGATACCCTTTTTGAGAAGGTAGGTTATTATTATGTCAAAGTTTCTGAGGGGGACGATGATTCTCATGGCAGCTGGGCTCGTGACAAGGGTCCTCGGCTTTGTTAACCGAATTGTAATCGCCCGTTTTATTGGACCTGAAGGGGTAGGCCTCTTTATGATGGCGTTTCCCACACTGATGCTCGTCATTACCATCACACAATTGGGACTGCCTATTGCTATCTCTAAATCTGTCGCTGAAGCAAATGCGGCAGGTGACCGTATTAAAATTAAAAAAATCATGACAGTGTCTCTTGCAGTTACGGTAACCCTTTCTGCCATCCTGACACCTGCCCTTATCGTGTTTGCACCTCTGTTAACCAAATCCCTTTTTACTGATTCTAGAATATATTATCCGCTGATTGCCATAGCACCCATCATCCCAATAGTTGCGGTTTCAGGAGTTATCCGAGGCTATTTTCAAGGAAAGCAAAATATGAAACCGTTCGCTATATCACAGGTAATCGAACAGCTTGTACGCATCTTTCTGATAGCGATTTTGACAAAAACTTTCATCCCCTATGGAATTGAATTTGCTGCAGCAGGCGCCATGATTGCTTCCATTTTCGGCGAGCTTGCTTCACTGTTTTATATGTTTACCATGTTTAAGCTGAAAAAGAAATTCAGAGTAAGAAGTAAATTTTTTCAGGCTGTCCGAACAGGAAAAGAAACACTTTACGAACTTTTCAGAGTGGCACTGCCGGCAACTGGCAGCCGTTTTATTGGAAATGCTTCCTGGTTTCTCGAACCGATTGTCGTTGCAAAAAGCCTTGCCATTGCAGGGGTAGCTGCAAGCATTGCCACAAAACAATACGGAGCTCTGACAGGGTTTGCTCTTCCATTGCTCATGCTGCCATCGTTTGTCACACAATCCCTGTCTACTGCTCTTGTACCGGCTATTAGCGAAGCGAATGCCCAAAGGAACCATAAGCTCGTGGAATCTCGTTTAAATCAGGCCCTTCGTTTTTCTCTTCTTACAGGAGGAATATCTGTCATTCTTTTATATGTATTTGCAGAACCGCTTATGGCCTTCATGTATGGAACATCAGACGGAGCCCAATTCATTAAAATTATGGCCCCATTTTTTATCTTTCAATATTATCAGGGACCATTACAGGCGACCCTGCAGGCACTTGATTTAGCAAAGGCAGCTATGATTAACAGCCTGATTGGAGCCATTGTCAAGCTGGTCGTCATTTTCTCATTAACCTCACAGCCCAATTTCGGGATAAATGGTGCAGCACTTGGTATTGTAACCAGCATGCTGTTGGTCACCCTGCTGCATTATGCAACTGTTATGAAAAGGATCCAATTCACCATAGATGCAACCAGCCTGATTCTCTTTACTATTGTTACATTAGCATCGGGTTTCCTCGGCCATTGGTGTTATAATCATTTGTTTCAAAGCTATTCGGAAAATATTCGACTCGTATTAGGATTAATTATCACTTCTCTTCTTTACCTCTTGCTTCTCTTGATAACAAAGCAAGTAAACCGGAATGATTTGAAAAGAATTCCGATCATAAAAAAATTTATTTAAACAGGTTACTTTTTTTGCAGTTTCTGAGGGATCCGAAAAAATCAGCCTGCAGGATGATCAGGGCACTACCGAGTCTCTTCCAAACCCAATGTTGGCTAGAATCCTAAGTTAATTAAAAGAGAGATACGAGTCTTCTCCAATAAAAGCGCATTAGAGGGTGATCCTGCTGGAGCTGATAACGAGGGATGTTATTCCGCTTCCGGAAAGCAAGTACCTGCAGCGAAAATCATCCTGCAGGATGAATATGACGCATCCGATGTCCCAGTTAAAGCCCTATGTCAATAAGGGGGATTACTCTTTTTCATCCCTCTTATCAATATAAAATTCTCCATCCTGATAACTGCAAAATGAAATGTTGTCGATGTGCTCATATCCTTTGGATTTCAATTCTTTTCTCAGCCATTGCTCTCCTTTTTGTGCCGTCTTCAAATTTTCTTCCTGAATCACTCCATCTACAATAAAAGGCTGCGTATAAGTAATCGGGTGCTTTTTGGAAGAATCTTTTTTAATGACGGACAACTGACCGGATGTTTCTAATATGGCATACTCTACATCTGCAATATTATTGATGTCTTTTAGCCTCAATTGTGTCAGCAAATCATCAAAATTATAGCGCTGCTCCCTCATCGCTTTTTCGTCAATTTTCCCTTTTTTAATGATAATAGATGGTTTTCCATCAAGCACTTTTCGTACCTTTGAATGACTAAGTGACAAGAATGCCAGCCCTATTTGGATCAGCAGAAGAATTCCCATCGGCATTACTGAATTTACAAGTGGCGTTCCCGGCTCTTCAATGGCTAATACAGCCAACTCACCAATCATAATAAAGACCACAAGATCCAGCACACTTAATTCGCCTATCTCTCTTTTTCCCATTAAACGGAAAATAACAAGAATTACAGCATATAAAATCAATGTTCTACCAGCAATCAACAGTATAGTTCCCACTATGTTCTCTCCTTTATGTAAAAGCAGTATTCTTACCGCTCCGCAATTTTGTCCTACACTCTAGTGTGCTCTTAAACGGAAAGAACATGTTAATAAATGATAAGAAAAATTATTCTAAAATTGAAAGAGTGCGAATATGCTTGTACCAAGGGAAGTTCAAGGGGCAATGACAGGAAGTTTTGTATGAAGGAGGAGAAATAAAATAGAAACACGAAAATTAGGAATGAGCATTTTATACGGGGTTCTTTCGATTTTTATTATCATAACCATTTCAAGCTTAATCATTTCTCTTATTTTGCGCTTTACTGATCTGCAAGAGCATTCCATTAACCTTTTTGTTACTATTTTATCTTTTGCAGCTTTATTTATCGGTGGATTTATCTGCGGCGGGAAAGGCAGACAAAAAGGCTGGCTGGCCGGCGGTATGACAGGCGTCAGCTATACCTTCCTTATCTTTCTTATGCAATATCTGGGCTATGGACACGTCTTTTCCTTTTCCCAGATTGTCTACCATATCTGCTATATCATTACTGCCATGATGGGCGGTGTGCTTGGAGTAAATGTTCTGTCTAATCGCTCTGAAAAATTTTAGACATTTTTTCAACAAGCCTGATTTCCGAAGAGTTTGCTGTTATTTACAAAGGCTCTTTTCGTAAACTTTGTTGCTATTGACACAAAAATATCATTTTAAATAATATTCAGTATTAAAACTTGTGAAAAGCATACGAAAAGTTGCCACGAAGACAGATAACATACGGAATTGTCTTTTGTAGGTTTTACAAGAATGAGCTAAAACCAACAGAGTCTTTTAACAATGCTATATAAAAAAAGAAGCCGCTTTAAAACGGCTTCTTTTTTGTCCACACAAAGTGATGTCTTCACTTTGTTCGTTTACTTTTCAGTTACAGGACTGGAAGCAGCTTTAGATTCCAGTACCTCACGAATAGCAGAACGATCGTATGTAAGACGGCTGCCATCACCACATTTCAAGACAACTTTTGTGTCATCAATAGAATCAATGAATCCATGAAGACCGCCAATGGTAACGATTTTATCGCCCTTTGACAAGTTGCTTTGCATGTTTTGGACATTTTTTTGTCTCTTTTGATTTGGTCTAATCAATAGGAAATAGAATATAACAACCATCAGAATGATTGGTAATAATCCAGCAATACCTTGTGGCATTTTTTCCCCTCCTTTCAATACTTATTAAGAGTTAGAAATTTTTGGCATCAGGGCGGTTAAACCCATATTGCTCGAAAAACTCTTCTCTAAAGTCCCCCAACCGATCTTCACGGATCGCTTGTCTGACCTTTTTCATTAATTCTAACAGAAAGTATAGATTATGGTAAGTCGTAAGACGAATTCCGAAAGTTTCGTCACATTTTATTAAGTGGCGGATATAGGCCCTAGTATAATTTCTGCATGTATAGCAGCCGCAATTCTCATCCAGCGGTCTGAAGTCGCGGGCAAATTTTGCATTTTTTATAACCAGGCGGCCTTCACTTGTCATGCAGGTACCATTGCGGCCAATACGTGTCGGCAGTACACAGTCAAACATATCAATGCCGCGGATAGCACCATCAATAAGTGAATCCGGAGAACCTACCCCCATTAAATAACGGGGTTTATTTTCAGGAAGCAATGGAGTGGTAAATTCAAGAACACGATTCATTACATCCTTCGGCTCACCGACTGACAGGCCCCCTACTGCATAGCCTGGAAAATCAAGTGAAACCAGATCCTTCGCACTCAGCCTGCGCAGGTCTTCAAACTCGCCTCCCTGAACAATTCCAAAGAGCCCCTGATCATGCGGCCGTTTATGTCCTTCAAGACACCTTTCTGCCCATCTGGATGTTCTTTCTACTGATTTTTTCATGTATTCATGTGTTGCCGGGAAAGGAGGGCATTCATCAAACGCCATCATGATATCAGAACCAAGAGCGTTTTGAATTTCCATGGCTTTTTCTGGTGATAAGAAAAGCTTGTCGCCATTTAAATGGTGACGGAAATGGACACCTTCTTCTTCAATCTTCCTCATGTCACTTAAACTGAATACCTGAAAACCTCCAGAGTCAGTCAGAATTGCCTGATCCCAGTTCATGAACTTGTGAAGCCCCCCGGCTTCTTTTACGATTTCATGGCCAGGTCTCAGCCATAAATGATAAGTGTTGCTAAGAATAATCCCAGCACCCATTTCCTTTAATTCTTCCGGAGACTGGGTTTTTACTGTTGCCAATGTACCAACAGGCATAAACATAGGCGTTTCATAGGAGCCGTGGGGAGTATGGATCATTCCCAATCTGGCACCGGTCTGCTTGTCCTTTTTAATCAATTCATATTTTATTGCTGTCAATTTGAGTTCTCCTTCCAACAAACAAACAAGGTTGTACCCTGATAAATTAGATAATGAGCATTGCATCTCCAAAGCTAAAGAAACGGTATTCTTCCTTAACTGCCGTCTCATATGCATGAAGAACATGCTCTCTGCCTGCAAGTGCACTGACCAGCATAATTAAAGTAGATTTCGGCAAATGGAAATTTGTAATCATCCCATCAATTCCTTTGAATTCATAGCCCGGATAAATGAAGATATCCGTCCAGCCGCTTGAAGGCACGATTTTCCCGTTATTTGCTGAAGCAATGGTTTCAAGCGTTCTGGTCGAAGTCGTACCAACCGAAATGATCCTTCCGCCATTTTCTCTTACTTGATTAATGATGTTGGCAGTTTCTTCAGGCATCTGGTAAAACTCCGCGTGCATATCATGTTTTTCCACATTATCGACGCTTACCGGCCTAAAGGTGCCGAGCCCGACATGAAGCGTAAGAAAAGTAATATGGACACCTTTTTCTTTAAGCAGTTGAAGCAATTCATTTGTAAAATGCAGTCCCGCAGTAGGAGCTGCGGCTGAACCGCGTTCTTTTGCATAAACGGTTTGATAGCGGTCCCTATCATCCAGCTGTTCTTTTATATAGGGAGGCAGCGGCATTTCGCCGAGTGCTTCGAGAACTTCATAAAAAATACCTTCATACTTAAACTTTAAAATTCTGCCGCCGTGTTCGTGCTCTTCCGTACAGATCGCTTTCAGCTTTCCTTCACCAAAAATGATTTCTGTTCCGGTCTTCACTCTTTTCGCTGGTTTAACCAAGGTTTCCCACTCATCACTTTCCAGCTGTTTCAGTAGTAATACCTCTATTTTGGCGCCGGTTTCGTCTTTCACGCCATAAAGTCTTGCAGGGAGTACCTTTGTATCGTTTAATACCAGGCAATCCCCAGGCTTCAAGTATTCTGTAATGTTACGAAAAACCGTATGGGTAAGTCCGCCTGTATTCTTATCTAAAACCATAAGACGGCTGTCTGACCGGTTTAATAATGGAGTTTGTGCAATTAAAGATTCTGGCAAGTTAAAATCAAATAAATCTACCTTCAACGAAGTCACCTTCAAATCATTTAATGTTGTCTTTTTCTATGTTGTCATCATTCTTTACTTAAATCGGCTGATGATATACATAATAACAGATAAGATTATACTGAGAATGATGGAGGTCATGACAGGAAAATACACTGTCATGTTTCCCTTCTTCACCAGTATATCGCCCGGCAGTTTGCCGAGCTTAATAAATTGCAGGAGAAAGCCTACGAAAAATATGATCCCGCCTATCACCATTAGAGTCTTTGCAGATCCGCTCAAGGGGAAGGTACCTCCATATTAAAATGTTCGTATACCAGAGGAGTAACAATTCTCCCTCTCGGTGTGCGCTGCAAAAAACCAATTTGCAAAAGGTAAGGTTCATAGACATCCTCTATCGTTTCGGATTCCTCCCCTATACTTGCTGCAATGGTTTCAATTCCGACAGGGCCTCCCCTGAATTTTTCAATAATGCCTTTTAACAATTTATGATCAATATGATCCAATCCTAAACGGTCAACCTGAAGAAGTCCAAGGGCATGGTCTGATACAGCTTTTGTGATGTTCCCGTCCCCCTGAACCTGCGCAAAGTCTCTTACTCTTCTCAACAGCCGGTTGGCTATCCTCGGCGTACCTCTGGACCTGCGGGCAATTTCAACGGCCCCTTCATGATCAATGCTTGTTTCGAGTATTTCGCTTGTACGCACCACAATATTGGTCAGCTGCTCTTCATTATAATATTCCAGGCGGCTTAGAACACCAAATCGGTCACGCAGCGGAGCTGAAATAGCTCCAGCCCTCGTAGTAGCTCCTACAAGGGTAAATGGGGGCAGGTCCAGCCGCACAGAACGGGCACCCGGACCTTTTCCAATCACGATATCCAGGCAAAAATCTTCCATCGCTGGATACAGAACTTCCTCAATGGAACGCGGGAGCCGGTGTATTTCGTCTATAAACAGCACATCGCCTGGCTCAAGCGCCGTCAGTATAGCTGCCAAATCACCGGGCCGTTCGATGGCAGGTCCTGAAGTGGTCCTGAAGTTAACGCCCATTTCATTCGCTATTACAGCTGCAAGTGTTGTTTTCCCCAATCCCGGAGGACCATAAAGAAGTACATGGTCAAGTGTTTCAAATCTTTGCTTGGCAGCCTGGATGAAGACGCCAAGATTATGCTTTACTTTATCCTGCCCAATATACTGGCTTAAGTTTTGCGGTCTTAAGCTTTGTTCAAATGAAAGGTCCTGGCCGTTTGCCTCACTGGATAATACCCTTTCATCCATAGCCCTTCCTCCTTTTCAAAACTCACTATCTCATCAATTTTTTTAAAGCCGCTTTAATGTATTCATCTGTTGAAAGCTGTTCTTTTTGCAGGCCAGCCGATATCTTCTTCAATTCCTTATCCGAATATCCGAGAGCTTTCAATGCCAGCATGGCTTCTTCAAAAGCAAGTGAAGCAGCATCCGATTTCGTAAATTGTTCCTCATTAAACAGGTTGGGAAAATAATCAGGCACGACATCCTGCAGCTTTCCTTTCAGGTCAAGAATCATTTGTCTGGCAGTTTTTTTTCCTACTCCAGGAAACTTTGTCAGAAACACTTCATTTTCATTTTCAATCGCCTGAATGACCTGGGAAGGCTCTCCAAATGCAAGAATAGCCAGTGCGCCCTTTGGCCCGATGCCGGATACATTCAAGAGCTTTTTAAATAATGTTTTTTCCTCAATCGACTGAAATCCGTATAATGCCATGATATCTTCACGGACATGCTGATATGTATATACCTTAAAGTCCTTCCCCTGCCTGAACACAAATGGGTTGGGCGCCATTACTTGATAACCTATCCCGTTGTTTTCCACAACGATATATTCCGGACATACGTACTCAATTGTCCCTTTTATATATTCATACACTGCTAATTTCTCTCCTCAAATTTGCTATTCTTCATTGTAACACAACTCCTGTTCAATTTGGTAGGAAAGCAGGAAGTTAATGTTTTAATCTCAATAAAAAGAGGCCATTTTCAGAGTGAACGAATACACCCTAAAAATGCCTCGTAGAATAGGTTTGAGATGTCGATTCAATTTTTTTCCTTAGGCATGGAGTATGGTTTCAATGCCTTCAGGGCACTATTAAAATCCTCCACAGACTTTACCGGTATCCCTTTTAATAATTGCGTTTGCTTTTTTCCTTCAAGCTTTTTTATATCTATTTGAAAAAAGGAATGGATAATGTCTTCATGATCCGGCTTCCCATTAAATATTGTAACAGTTCCATCATTGGTTATCCCCAAATAACCATTGGCTTTCAGCAATGGAGAAATATCATTCATATTCTTCTGAAACACCATTTTGTCCTGGCTCCTGCTTTTCAGCAGCCATCCCTTATACTTGTGGCGGATTTGCTTTGGTGTCAGCCCTTTTTGATATAAGGTCTCCTCGCTGACCTCTCCATCCACAAAGACTCTTTCCAATGTAATGGAAGTCACACAAGTATTAGGGGCCTTCTCCATTTTCGCATACGAAACATTCGTTTGGATTTGGAAGATGCCCAACATGAACGCTCCAATGGTGAATATCATGAAAATATTTTTAATAGCTAGGTTCATAATGATCACCCCTATCTAATTTTCTTACAAAAAATCTCCTGTTCTATTCATAGTGTGACCACTCTTTTAAACAATATCCTCTAAAAATACAAACTCTAGTCAGATATCATTTGTATTTCCCTCTATTATGGTTTGTTCTATGCAGACACATTCAATTGCAGCAAATTTATTATAAAGTCTCATTTCGTAAACTCTGTTGTGATTTGACACAAAAAATGAACAAAAAAATTAGGCTCAGTATGATATGAGTAAAACAGCCTTTGTCTATAAGAGAGTTGACCAAGCCCCCAAAAAAAGAGAATAACAGATCGGTTATTCTCCTTTAGGCGGATCATTGATTTAGTTGATCATTTTTGGTTTTTCAGGATATCCTTTATGTCTTTATCCGCCATGATATGCGGACCTCCGTTTCGAAGATCATTATCTAATGACCTAATTCGATAATAGGTGCCATCATCCGTAAACAAAATAAGTTTTCTTCCCTTGGTATATGGAGCTGCAGCAGCTTTTGCCTCACTCTTGGTTTCTTGCCTTTGATTTTGATTCTTCAAAATAAGTGCGACAATGATGTGGTTACGATTAACAATCGTCCTCGCACTACGAATATTCGGAACAGAACCGGCAGCCCGTGTAACATCTTCAGCAAGCCTGCCTTCATACGCATTGTAATAAGAGGAACGAGCAGCACTGTTCACATCATTTAAATGTCCATGATAATTGATATCCCGAAGATAGGGATTATGCATCGTTTTTGAATACTCTCTTTCCGGTAAGCTTGTATATTTTCCGTATGCATCAGGATGTCCTGACGGAAGAAGAAAGTTATTGTCATTTATATGATCTGCGGAGCCTGTTGAATAGTCAAGTAGCTCCTTAATTGGCCCATCGTGGTCAATTCCTTTTCCAGCATAAAACCCTACACGCTGGTAGCTGTTTTCATTATTGTTTTTTAGAATACTTTCATTATGGCTGCAAGCCGCTGTGAGAAGGACTCCAGCAGATAATAAAGCAGTTCCTAATGCCTTTTTCCACAAATTGATTGCCCCCTAAACTATAACCTTAAGCAAATGCTGCTCTTTATAGGTTGCGATTAGGAGCGATTCTCCATTCTGTTAAATTTTAGACAACGGCAAGGGTTGTATTCCTTTAAACCTATATGCAAGCTAGAGAGTTTGCAAAACCCTCTCCACAAAGGCTTTTCTTTTTGGAAATTGGGTGACAGTAAGATCATTGATATAGCTCCACTGCTCTTTTTGCACCTGTGGGGGGCTTTTAAAGAAACGGTTCCATTCTCTTAATACGTCTGTTGGAAAAATGAGTGCATGAAGAAAATCTTCGCTATTCCTGTATTTTTTCAAAGGAGGGTATTCAAACAATTGTTCAAGCGACCAGGACAGATAAGGCAGGATGCGGTTGGAGAATTGAAGGTCATCAATGATTTCCGGAGCCAGACTGATTAAATCAAAATCAATTAAATACAGTTTTTTGTCCTCCCCCTTTAAAAAATTGTGATGAGCAACATCCCCATGAATAATACAATGAGGCCGCGCTTTTAAGAGTCCCCCGACTGGTTTTATTTTCTCAAGTGACCATTCCGACCAAGAAACATAATAAGTTAACATCCATGCAGGCACAAAGGCTTGCAGATCAGATAGATGGATTTTAAATTCCTTGAGCCTTTGCTGCCATTTTACCATTTGGCAGAATACAGGGAGATAGGGTTTAAATTCCTCAGAAAAATGGCCAGTCGTATAGTGATAAGCTTTTAGGAGCATAAGTGCCTCCTTTCGAAACGCGCTGCTGCTATAAGTTTGAGTCAGAGCAGAAGGCTTTATATAGTCTATCAGTCCATACACTTTTTTATCGAATTCAAATGAATGGTCATGATGAAATGGATGAAATTGATACGTAAAAGTGAAGGAATGATCATGAAGCCTTTCAGTAAGCCTGAGCTGGTTATTGAGATAAGCAGTAGAAGGAAATTCTTTCAAAATATACGTTTTAGATTGTGAAAAAACCATCCATACCCCTTTTTTAACAAAATACATATGGGTAAAATCTTCATTTGTAGTTTTTCTTAAAAAAAAGAGGAGACGAGTTTGCTCATCGTCTTCTCCCCTTTGTTTTCCTTTATACATTTAATCCTCATCTTCTTCTTGTTGGTTCTGATATACTCCCGGGCTGTATCCGCCTTGAAAAGGCTGGCCATAGCTTGAGCGATATTGCTGGCCATATGGATTATAGGCTGGCACTTGGCCGTATTGAGGAGCTCCACTATAGCTGGCTGGAGCAGAATTCCAGCCCTGCACTGGATAAGACGGTGAGTTGTATTGTCCATAGCCTTGCTGTACATATTCTTGTGGTGCATAGCCTTGCTGTGTATATTCTTGTGGTGCATGCTGTGCATATTCTTGTGGTGCATGCTGTGCATATTCTTGTGGTACATAGCCTTGCTGTACATAGCGCTGTGGTGCATACCCCTGCTGTGGATGTCCCTGCTGATATCCATGAGGCTGCTGGTAGTGCTGGTCATAGCTTTGGCCATCCGAAATACCTGAAAATCCTTGCGGAGCAACAAATTGCTGATATTGAATGTTTTGTTGAGGATACGCATGGTATTCAGGCTGTACATGTGGATATTCTTCAATTTGATGTCCTGCATATGGCTGCTTCAACATATGATGCCCCATCATTGGCATAGAGGATGAGGAAGAAGAGGACTCCTCCATTTGATACATCCAGGTTCCGTGTTCTGCCGACTGTGTCATTGGGTCGATCATCATTCCTTGAACCTGCGGCATCATAGGTACAGCTTGCCAGCTTTGCTGCGGATATGGATACGGATATGGTGTTCCACCGCCGCATCCACAATCATTGTAGGCGGGCATTACATGTGGATATGGATACATGTCATAACACTCCTCTTGGACTGGCATCTTATACATTTCAATCGATTCGGGCTTTTCCTTTTTAGGCGGCGGTGGTGGTGGCGGTGCAGGCGGAATATATTGCGGCTGTGTTTGCATTTGTGTCATATTCGTTAAATAATAATTATTTATATCGATTTCTGGCACAATAGGCTGCGGCATCTTGGGCGTATAAATCGGCTCTTTTTGAATTGGCATTTCCTTTTTTGGTGCTTCTTTTTGAATCGGCATTTCTTTTTTAGGCATTTCCTTTTTAGGCATTTCTTTTTGAACCGGGATGGTTGGTGTTTGCTGCTGGGCATATGGATGAACAGCTTTAGGCATTTCTTTTTTAGGTATGATTGATTCTTTCTTTACGGATCCCCCTGAAGTAGGAACCTTGATCTTCATGCCGGGCATAATCATTTCAGGGTTTGATAATTGGGCATTCATTTTTTTCAATTCTTCAAAGTTAACTCCATATTTTTTTGATATGTTCCAAAGCGTATCTCCTTTTTGAACAATATGGATCTTCACTTACTTCCCCTCCTTAGACATAAGTCCATATATCCTATGTCAATCTGGGCAAAGTGCCATCGATCTTTTAAAAAATTTATGTGAATTACCCATAAAATATGCCTTTCCACATTAAAAGCACAAGCGCCTTGCTTATCGGCGTAAGGACTTCGCCGTCTTTGACTGAAAAAAAAAAATGCAGCGAGGTACAGGCTGATTTTGACTGGAAACTAGATGTTGACCTATAGGCTTTGTTTGTCCTGCTTGTTGGTTTCTGCTAAGCTCCTGCGTGGTCTCCCTTTTCCTGCTGTTCCCTCAGGAGTCTCGTACCTTTCGCTTTAGTCAACTTTGGGATCAAATTTAACATGCTTTTTAACAGTGACATTGGTTGCACATTGATCGTCCTGCTGGTTGATCCCCACTGCAATCAACGGTGAATTCAAATCAATATAGGGTCTTACTCAGATATGCGTAGTGCTTTTTGTCCTGCCTGTTCATTTCCGCTCAATCCAAATGGGAGGAAAATCCACATAGATTTTTAACAGAGACCATCATGCTAATCATTATTCGCACCATGGCACATAAAAAAGTGTTATATCTGCCTTAACAATAAGGTAATAACGCAGCAGATGTCGGAGTTACGCTTCTATCTTGTAATAAAGTCATTTTCAAAGTAACTGTATTAAAATTTAACTCTGTTAATATCCTATGTTGAAAACTCCTCGTTTTTTTCTCATTTTACACCTTTCATTTGAGCTTAAAGGCGTGTGAAACAGAGGTTTCACACGAATGAGCAAAAAAACAACTGAGTCCTCTAACAAAGCCAAAAATTTATTGGTTTCTTATCTTCATAAAAAGGAAAGGCTGTTTCAATAGTCTATTTCTTTGCCAGCATGCGATTTAAAGCAAGCATCGCATAATGAGAGGTTTCTTCCTCGACTTTTATGATATTGTTTGTTTTTCCTTCCAGGATGCTTTCAAGACTCCACAGAAGATGAGGAAGATCTATCCGGTTCATTGTAAGGCATGGACACATATGCGGATTCAACGAAATGATCTGTTTATCAGGATGCTGATCTTTAATGCGATTAACCAGATTCATTTCTGTTCCTATTGCCCACTTGCTACCCGCAGAGGCATTTTCAATTGTATCAATGATATACTTTGTGGAACCATTGTCGTCCGCGAGTGACACTACTTCCCGACTGCATTCAGGGTGCACGATGATTTTCATCTCCGGATCATTTTTCCTAACCATTTCGATGTTGGATACAGTGAATTTTTCATGGACCGAGCAATGTCCCTTCCAAAGAATTACTTTGATTTCCTGTAATTCGCCACTGTAAACCAATTCATCCTTTATCGGATCCCAAACAGCCATTTTTTCAAGAGGCACCCCAAGATCATAAGCCGTATTCCTGCCGAGATGCTGGTCTGGCAGAAATAGGATTCGTTCTTTTTGAGTAAAGGCCCATTTCACCATGGGCAGGGCATTGGACGATGTCACAGTCGCTCCGCCATTTTTCCCCACGAATGCCTTTATTGCAGCGGTTGAATTTACATACGTAAGCGGTAAAACCGTATCTCCAAATAAGTCTTGCAGCTTTTCCCACGCACGCTCAGTTTGATGAATATTTGCCATATCAGCCATGGAGCATCCTGCTCTCATATCAGGCAAAATGACTTCCTGGTCAGGACCTGACAGGATATCTGCTGTCTCCGCCATAAAATGGACACCGCAAAATACAATATATTTTGCGTCCTTGTTTTCTGCCGATAGCTGTGCAAGCTGCAGGGAATCACCTGTTGCATCCGCAAATTGGATCACTTCATCCTTTTGATAATGATGGCCGGGTATAAAAAGCTCCTTCCCTAAGCTCTTTTTTATTTCTTTAGTACGATGCTCCAACTCTTGCCTGCTCATTTTCAAGTATTTTTCCGGAATAAAAGTGCTCTTGACTTTTATCAGCTCTTTAAGCCCCATGATACGCTTCTCCTCTCGCTGCCAATTCTTCAATTTGAACACGTGCACTAATGTCAAACGCCTTTACGGAATGGGTTAAACAACCAAGTGAAATATAATGAATACCTGTTTCTGCATATTCCCGCAAATTATCAAGTGTAATGTTTCCTGAAGCCTCCGTCTCCACCCCGTTCGGCACCAGTCCGATCCAACTTTTTATTTGTCCCGGTGTGCAATTATCAAACATGATAATATCTGCTTTTGCTTCAATGGCCTCCAGGAGCTGTTCTTTAGTTTCAATTTCTACTTCTATTTTGACGGTATGGCCAATTTCTTTTCTTACCTTCTCTACGGCTCCTTTAATCGATCCTGCAAAAGAAATATGATTATCTTTCAGCATTACACCATCATATAAACCATTGCGATGATTGTATCCGCCACCTGTTCGGACAGAGTATTTGTCTAGCATTCTCAAGCCTGGCATTGTTTTTCTTGTATCACAAACCCTTGCAGCAGTGTTCTTTGTTTTATCTACTGCTTCGCAGGTCATCGTGGCAATACCGCTCATTCTCTGGAGGAGATTCAGCACAACACGCTCCCCCTTCAATAGGCTTTGGACCGGTCCTGATGCAGTTGCAAGAATGTCGCCTGCATAAATGGTGTCTCCATCTTCCACATGAGTTTGTACAGATACTGCAGGATCAAGAACCCCATAGCCTTCATGTATAATATCCCTTCCACAGAAAACACCGGGCTGCTTTGCCCTGAACGTTAATATGCCTTGCTGATTTTTTGAAAAGATGGTCTCACTCGACACATCCTTGTCGCCAATATCCTCCAAATAAAATTGTTCAAGCATGGATCTCAATTTGATACGATTCATTGTTTTCTCCCCCTATTTCCATTCCATGTATAGAGTTAATAATATGTCTGCTCTCCCATTCCTTACGGGAATTAGGAAAATCTGCTCTGATATGACCTCCGCGGCTCTCTTCTCTTGAAAGACTTGAAACCGCAATGATATGGGCACTTATCAGCATAAAAATTGTTTCAATTTGTTGTATTGGAAGTGCGTCCAGATCTGACTTTATGATCTCTAACACCCCATAACTTTCTATCCACTGAATAAATGTCTTAAGCTTTCTTCCCTCCCGGATGATTCCTGCATTTTCCATCATCTTTTGCTGAATTACCGCTTTTTCAGGCAGGACAGGAATAACAATGTCCTGATAAGAAATTGGAGATAACTTGTGCGCTGATTCACATTCTTTTCTGTTATGATTTAAATATTCTGCCAGCCTCTTTCCGTAAACCAATCCTTCTAAAAGGGAATTACTTGCAAGGCGGTTTGCTCCATGCACACCGCTGCATGCTGATTCCCCGATTGAGTATAATCCCTCCAAGCTTGACCTTCCATGGGGATCAATTTTAATTCCCCCCATAAAAAAGTGACTGCCCGGAGCCACAGGTATTTTCCCGGCTTCTATATCAATGCCATTTTTCAAGCAAGAATCTGTTATGGTTGGAAACTTGTCAGGGAAATCCGCGATCATGCTGATATCTAAAAAAACGTCCCGACCTGCCAATCGCTCTTTAAAAATTTGTTCCGCAACAATATGACGGGGTGCCAGGTCTTTTAAGGGATGAACTCCTTGCATAATCGGTTCCCCCTGATCATTTACAAGAATAGCCCCCTCTCCCCTGACTGCCTCTGATATAAGTCCATGCGTACATCCATTCACATAAAGGAGGGTAGGATGGAATTGGATAAATTCAGCATCCGTAATTTTCACACCTGCTTTATACGCCAAAGCCAAGCCATCGCCGGCAATGGTATGGTCATTTGAAGTAAAAGGATATAAACCTCCTATGCCCCCTGCTGCCAATACCGTTCCGCCGGCTCGATAAATATGCTTTTCTCCTTTTCGATCCCTTGTTTTAACTCCTATGCATCTATTTTTGTTTTGATCCAGCAACAGCTCATACACAAACTGCCCCTCGATTAATTCCACGTTTTGCGGCAAGTTTAAATGAAATTGCTCCATAATATGCTTTCCGGTGGCATCCCCGCCGCAATGCAGAATACGGTTTCGGCTATGGGCTCCTTCTTTGCCGAGGGAAAGGTTTCCATTCTTATAACAGTCGAAACGTACACCTGTGTTTTGCAGATTTTTTATCATTTCCGGAGCAATCTGTACCAATTTCATAACTTCTGAATCATTATGAAAATTTTCCCCGGCCTCTATCGTATCCTTGAAGTGCAGTTCCCAGCTGTCATCTGAAGACACAGCCGCTGCAACACCGCCTTGTGCCATAAAGGAATTACTATTCTGCCATTTTCCTTTTGTGATAATTATCACATGCAAATCCGCAGATAAATTTCTGGCTAATTGCATTGCTGCAATACCGCTGCCTATTATCAAAATATCACATTTAATCATTATTAAAACCCTCCTGTTTTAACAGGTGTCTTGACACTTATATTTACATATTATTAAACTTAAGGCAAGATATTTTTATAGGAACATGAAAAGAGAAAGAGCAAGAATAATGAATGTGGAATGTTTTGAGGAAATACTTACGCAGATTTAGTCATTTTCTTTTTTGCAAAGAGCATTTTATTCGCAGCGAATAGCTTATGCCATTCTTACAAACCCGCATTCCGGCTATTAAAATAAGGATCAGACGAAGATAATTTTTTGCAGAATAGAGGGTATAAAATGATTTATTTTGATTACGCGGCTACTACTCCTATGGATTTGGAAGCCTTGGAGATTTACAATGAAGCAGCCATTTCTGTGTTTGGCAATACACGAAGCCTTCATGATGCCGGTTCGCGGGCTGAACAAATTCTTTCAGCATGCCGGAATGAGCTTGCAGAACTTTTTTCTGCACCTCCCGAAGGGATTTATTTTACCTCTGGAGGAACCGAAAGCAATCTTTTAAACATTATTTCTCTTGCGAAAGCCCACTCTGCTAAGGGGAAGCATGTCATACTCTCTATGGGCGAGCACGCATCCGTATATTCTGCTGTGCACTATCTAAAAGATCTTGGATATGAACTTACAGAAATCCCGTTTACGAAAGACGGACAAGTAGATGTAAACATTCTTGTACAATCAATACGGCATGATACCATTCTTTGTTGTGTCCAGCATGTAAACCCTGAAACAGGAGTGATTCAACCCATTCAGGAGATAGCAGGCATTATGCAAAATAGAGGGATTTTGCTCCACTGCGATTGTGTCCAATCCTTTGGCAAGCTGCCCCTGCACAACATTACTCCTGTTGTCGACAGCCTCAGTGTGTCAAGCCACAAGGTATATGGACCAAAAGGAGTTGGGGCTGCATATATTAACCCCCGACATTCTATATCTCCGGTTTTCCCCGGCTTCCACCATGAAAGGGGCTTTCGTGGTGGTACACTAAATGTTCCAGGAATAGCGGCTTTTGTTTTTGCTGCCCAAAAACTATATGGTGAAAATGCTAAACAAGCCGAATATGCCGTACTTCGAAAAGCCTTTATTGAGGAATTAAGCGGAGAAAAGGACATAGCTGAAATTTTTCAGGCTCAAAACACTTTTCAGCTGCCTCAAATCATTGGGTTAAGGATTTTCGGAGTAGAAGGCCAATACACCATGCTTGAGTGCAACCGAAACGGCTATGCCATTTCGACCGGCAGCGCATGCCAGGCGGGGCAGACAATGCCATCCGCTGCCATGAGGGCAATGGGAATCTCTGAAAATAAAGCAAAGGAATTTATTCGAATTTCATTTGGAAAAGAAACCGTTCTCCAGGATGCAGTAGATCTTGCACGTTGTTTAAAAGCAATTGGTTCAATGAAACTCTTTCGTAATCACTGATATTGCCGAATCACTTTCGTTTGGAGCCACTCTATTATTATGATAAAATTCCGTATAAGAAATGGTTTATAGGAGGACGTCTACAATGTCGGAAGGAAAAAGGATACTAGGAGAAAAAAGGCGTGAGTTTTTACTTTCTCTACTAAAAACAAGCTCTAATCCGATAACGGGGAGTGAATTAGCTAAAAAGGCCAATGTGAGCAGGCAAGTCATTGTCAATGATATGACCCTTTTAAAAGCGAAAAATGAACCCATTATCGCAACCAGCCAAGGGTATCTTTATATGCTGCAGCCCGGGGTACAGCAAAGCTTTGAAAAAACGATTGCATGCTGCCATTCGCCGCTCGAAGTGGAAAATGAGCTTTTCTTATTGGTAGACAACGGGGTAACTGTGAAGGATGTACGTATAGAGCACCCTGTATATGGTGATTTGACTGCCTCCATTATGGTGTCAAACAGGAAAGAAGTCATCCAGTTCCTCGAAAAAATAAAGAATACGAGCGCCGCCTATCTATCAGAGCTGACAGAGGGTGTTCATCTACATACAATATCTGCAGCGAACGCCCAGAGTATTGCAGATGCAGAACAGGCACTTGAAGCAGCAGGATATTTAGTCGATGAAAATAATTAAAGGCTGATGAGCAGGGTATTGAGAAACCTCAAGGGGATAATTCCTCGAAAGGTTTCCAGCCTATTCAATCAGCCTTTTATTTATAGATCTATAAATGGAATAAAACAAGCTTCTATCCCATGCTTGAATATGCTTTCCTTGCCGTTAAATCTGCTTCATAGGAAGCATATCCGCCCAGAACCTTTACTGTGCACCCAATGGCTTCAATTTCCTGAATGGCATTTTGTACGAGCAGATTTTCCGAGTTTGCTAGAATATCTATCATAAAAAAGTAATTGCCGAGCCCAGTTTTTAATGGTCTTGACTCAATTTTACTCAAATTCAAGCTTCTCCATGCAAAAGCAGACAGCACTTGATGGAGCGCTCCTGCCCGGTCGGATGGCAATGTAACCATCACAGTGGTTTTTATGTGAGAAACATTTAGCTTAATTTCTTTTTGTAAGGTTTGAGATGATACAGCGATAAAACGGGTGTGATTATATGGCAGGTCATGGATATTTCTTTTCACTATGGACAATTGATACTTTTCTGCTGCCAATTCATTTGCAATAGCTGCTGCTTTAAGCTCAGGGTGATCGCTGACATATTTAGCGGCAGCAGCAGTGGAGGTAACCTGCCCCACGCTTGCACCTCTTAAATCGCCATGAAGAAATTTATGGCATTGGGCTATAGCATGAGGATGAGAAAAGACCTTTTCAGTTTCTCTCCAGCTCTCCTGATTTTCCGGATGGACCATCAGGTGCTGCTGAATAGGAACCGTAATTTCTGCAACAATCGGCGGATTGCTTTCATGATATAAATAATCAACCGTTAAATGAACGGAGCCCTCAAGAGTATTTTCAAGAGGAACGACCGCTACATCGACCTGATTGGCATTTACTGCATCCAAACAATCCGGAATGGTTTCAAACGGAATTCGTTCCATCCAAGGAAATGCGCTTTGTACCGCTATATCTGTAAAAGTGGCTTTTGGCCCTAAATAACCTGCTTTCAATCTGAACATCCCTTTCTTTTTATGCACCTGATCCCAGTATCTCGACCCGATTAACAAAATCAAACTCCTGAAGCTCTTTAATAAGGGTCTCCAGGGTAATGGGGATATCTGTAACGTTTAAGGAGACGGTGACATTTGCCCGCCCCTGAATGGGAATGGTTTGGTGAATCGTAAGCACATTGCAGGAATAAGACGCAATCACTCTTAATAATTCGGAAAGTGATCCGGAACGGTCTTCCAGAAAAAAGAATAATGTAACAATCTTTTCTTTCACCATGGCGTGGAAAGGAAACACTGTATCCTTATATTTATAAAAAGCACTTCTTGAAAGATCAACAAGGCGGACAGCCTCCCAAATAGAGGCTGCCTTCCCGCTCTCAAGGAGCTCCTTGGCTTCAAGTGTCTTTTTCATCGCTTCAGGCAGGACATCCTCGCTTACAAGAATAAATTTCTGTTCCTTGTTTTTCCCCACTTTCAATGCCTCCCGCATATCCATTTCCTCAGTGTCCGGAAGAACCGGCCAAACTATTCTACAAATTCGAACTCATAATCCATTAGTCTGATGGTATCACCATCATTCGCACCCTTTTCACGCAGTGCATCATCAATTCCCATGGAGCGGAGCTGTCTTGCGAATCTTCTAATGGACTCTTCATGGTTAAAGTTCGTCATTTTAAACAGCTTTTCTACTTTATCTCCGCTGACCACAAATGTTCCATCCGGATCCCTTGTAATAGCAAATTCAGCTTCCTGCTTTTCATGTCTGTAGACAACACGATTAACATCATCAGTTTCTTCCTTCTCTTCATAAAGAGGGAATTCAGGTGTTACTTCCAGTAGGTTCGCTATTGCAAAAAGCAAATCTCTGATGCCTTGACGGGTAACCGTGGATATCGGGAATATAGGAAAATCATCTTTAAGCTGTTCTTTAAATGCTTTAAGGTTTTCTTCAGATTCAGGAATATCCATTTTATTGGCAACAATGATTTGAGGGCGCTCGGTTAAACGAAGATTGTATTCCTTTAACTCCTGATTTATGGTGATGTAATCCTGGTATGGGTCCCGCCCTTCCATTGCGGACATATCTATCACATGAACGACAACCCTCGTTCTTTCAATATGGCGCAGGAATTGGTGACCAAGACCCACTCCCTGATGAGCTCCTTCAATTAGGCCTGGCAAATCGGCCATGACGAAACTTCTGTTATCCTCAGTCTCGACTACTCCAAGGTTTGGAACTATGGTCGTAAAATGGTATTCACCAATTTTCGGCTTTGCAGATGATACAACCGAAAGCAAAGTGGATTTCCCTACGCTAGGAAAACCTACGAGTCCAACATCAGCAAGAACCTTTAATTCAAGGATGATGTAACGTTCCTGTCCAGGCTCCCCATTTTCAGCAATTTCCGGTGCAGGATTAGCAGGTGTAGCAAAACGGGTATTTCCTCTTCCTCCACGGCCGCCCTTTGCCACAACTGAACGCTGTCCGTGTTCCGTTAAATCAGCAAGAACTTCCTTCGTATCATCGTCAATTACGACTGTACCCGGCGGAACCTTAACAACCATCGGCTCAGCCTTGCGTCCATGCTGCCCTTTTGACATACCATGTTCTCCGCGCTTCGCTTTAAAGTGACGCTGATAACGGAAGTCCATTAATGTTCTTAATCCTTCTTCCACTTCAAATATGACGTCGGCTCCTTTTCCGCCATCCCCGCCTGCAGGACCGCCTTTAGGAACATATTTTTCACGGCGGAATGCGACCATTCCGTTTCCTCCGTCTCCACCTTTAACATAGATTTTGACCTGATCTACAAACATAGATGTACCACCTTTTTTTCGTTATATGTAAAAACTTTTTTGTTAAATTTTGTTATACCAAGGCTTCCATGGTGAAAGAGTTTTCTGTAAGCTTCTTTACATCCATTTTGTTAATGACGTTCTTTTGCTCTTCCATCCACTCGGCTACCGTTTCCTTATTCGTTATTGTACCGCTAAATTCAAAAAAGAACCGCACACTGTTTTCGAATGTGTCAAAAGAGATGTAAAGATGATTATCGTGATAGGGTGCTACGGCATGATCCAATATATCGAATAAAGAAGTAAGCCATTGGGAAATCTTCAGATCGTCGGCCGCCAGTTCTCCTTCTTCATTCAGCATTTCATATTCAATTTGAAATTGGTGATGCTCCCAATTGAATGTCAATAAAAGCTGAGCAAATGCAGGAAGTTTTAAGTTTGAAATCCTGGACTCCTGATGCGCTTCCATAATAATTTCTTCTAAAATACGTTCTACCTGATCATATTTATTTAAAGCTACATTTCCTTTTATTAGCTGCAATTTATTCATCCAATCATGCCGAGCGTGCCGGAGCACCTCAACCACTGTCCAGTTCTTCATGTTACATAGCGCTCCCCTGTACTATTTCTCTTTATACCTTTTGATAGTATATCAGAAATACGGTGTTAATGCATTTTGAAGTCGAATAAAATCTAGTTATGCACCCATTTTCTATATCATGCTTAAATGATATCTGGACTAAGCTTTTGGAGAAATCGTTCTAAGGAGCGAGATAGAGTTAAATTAGAGGGATAACTTATAAAAAAAGCGCTAGGAGCACACTTTAAGGGTGAAGGCCATGATTGGCCCGACATTCGTTTATTACAATCTTAAATAAAGGCTGTTTTCGCATCGATTGGTGCTTTCCGTACAAGGCATCTTTCCGCATGTTGTCTGTTTTCGCGGATCTTTTCGTAAGCAATTCACATCTTTTAAAATTAAATCATCAATTCAAATCATTCTTTATCTCATTTAGCAACAAAGTTTACGAAAAGTGCCTAAAATAAAAAAACTCTAATCGCATTAACGATTAGAGTTTTTTATAGTATATCTCCATCATAAAGGTGAAGATATACAAAAAGCTTCGTTATTAAGCTTCTTTTGCTGCAGGGTATACGCTGACTTTTTTCTTGTCACGGCCTAGACGTTCAAAACGTACTACACCATCAACTTTAGCGAAAAGTGTGTCATCGCCTCCACGGCCTACGTTTTCACCTGGATAGATTTTTGTACCGCGTTGACGGTAAAGAATGGACCCGCCAGTTACGAATTGGCCATCAGCACGTTTTGCACCTAGACGCTTCGCGATAGAGTCACGACCGTTCTTTGTAGAACCTACTCCTTTTTTAGACGCGAAAAATTGAAGATCTAATCTTAACATGTATTCCACCTCCTATCGGAAGTTTATTTTAATGTATTCACCATACTCTTGTTCAATCGTTTGAAGGGAAATAATCATCCCTTGCAATAAAAGCTGAACTTTTTGATCCTGCTCCTCAGGCAGCCCTTTTGGAATAATACATTCCAGCATGCCGCTCTTGGATTGCTTAATCACTGGTTCAACCTGTGCTATCGCCATAATTGCATTAATGGTACCAAAGGATACAGCTGATGCACCTGCACAGACAATATCCTGGCCATGCTCAGCAAATTCTGCATGTCCGTCCATCTTAAAAGATAATATCCTGTCGGATGACCGGTTAACTTGAACATGAATCATGCAAGTCACCTTACGCGTTGATTTTTTCAATTACAACTTGTGTGAATGGTTGACGGTGACCTTGTTTTTTGTGATAGTTTTTCTTCGCTTTATACTTGAAAACAACCACTTTTTTAGAACGACCTTGCTTTTGGACTTTTGCTGTAACAGTAGCACCTTCAACTACAGGGCTTCCTACTTTTACAGATTCGCCGCCTACGAAAAGAACCTTGTCAAAAGTAACTGTTTCACCTTCAGCAACATTCAATTTTTCGATAGTGATAGCTTGGCCTTCTTCAACCTTGATTTGTTTACCGCCAGTTTCGATAATCGCGTACATAACTGCACCTCCTTATAAACTCAGACTCGCCAAATGCAGGCGTTTTGCTTTTAAACAAAAGCTTAGTACCTGAATTGTGCGGTTGTAGCACGGGTGCTACAAACATAACATAAAAATTCTATCACACGGCCTAGACTGTGTCAACACAGGTTTTTGAATTACACGATATCTTTCGACAGCTCTTTTTCCGTTCCAAACTTACGAATATGACAGCAGGGAATATTTTGTTTTACGATACTAAAAAAGATTTTTACATTTAAACTTTTTTCAATTCGTTCAAGATGAAGATTGTCATTACCACAAAAAGCGGTTTTGACATCCTCTGTCATTTCAATCAGAACGCCCTCATGTTCACGAAAAGGCTTTTCCCACAGTTCTCTTTCCAAACGAAAAGCCAGTGTCTCCGGACTCTCAACCTTACCCTTTCCCTTACAGACAGGGCATGGCATTAATAGAGCTTCAGAAAGGGAGCTTTTTGTTCGCTTCCTTGTGATTTGAAGGATACCAAGTGAAGTGAACCCTTCAATTCTGAACTGCTTGTCTCCTTTTTCCAGCGCATGCTGTATCGCATTTTTTACTTTTTGCTGGTCTCCCTGGTTCTTCATATCAATAAAATCAATCAATATCATTCCGCCATAATCCCTTAAAACAAGCTGCCTCCCAATTTCCTTTGCAGCAGCCAGATTGGTTTTTAACACCGTATCCTCCAAGTTTTTGGTACCGGAGAATTTGCCTGTGTTAACATCGATAGAGACAAGCGCCTCTGTTTCATCTATTACAAGGTAAGAGCCATTCTCAAGCCAAATGATTCGTTTTAATGCTTTATCAAGCTCTGTCTCTGCTTTATAATAAGAAAAAATATTTTCATCCCTCTGGTACAGCTCAAAATTCCACTTGAACTCCGGCCAATCCGCCATACGCTCCTTAAATCCTTTGAGAACCGCTCCATCATCTGAATAGATCAATCCATTCTTTAATCGCTGCATTTCTTTAAAAACAGCTTCTTCTAACGCCGATTGATCAAATAGACAGGCAGGGGCTTTACTGTCAGAAGCCTTTACCATCAGCTTTTCATATGTATGCCTCAACCTTTCAAGCTCATTCAGCCACTGTTCTTTATCTGAATGAAAGCTGCTTGTCCGAATAATAAAACCTTCATTTCCTCTTTGCTGATCCTTGGCAAGCTTTCTCCAGACTTCTTTTACACCTGATTCTCCTTTTTTGGAGACCGCTATATATTTACCTTGGGGCAAGTACACCATCTTTTCCCCCGCAATTTCAATTACAGCAGTCAGCATCGGCCCTTTTATGTCCGTTTCATCTTTTTTTACCTGTACAAGGAGCTGTGCCCCCTGTGAAATAAATTTACTAACAGGAAAAAGATGTTTGTTTGGTTCTTCATTATGTAAATAAGAGGGAAGCTGATCGCGATGTATATAGCCATGTTTCCCCTCTCCAATATCAATAAAGGAAGCGTTCATGCCTGCCTTCACATTTGCCACTTTTCCTAAATAAATATTGCCTACTTTTGATTTTTCCTGGGGTTGCTGAATCATAAGCTTGGTAATTTTTCCGTCCTCGATAATCGCAGCCCTTTTCTCGCGCGTTATGCTATTTATGATAATTTCATTCATTATAATCCACCACCTGCTCAACCAATAAGCTGCCTAAAGTTACTTTTGTTAGGCTTTTTTAAATTTATACGCTAATAACTATACATAATATCTCTGACTTGTGCATCTGTTTGCTTTTCGGCAAAGTAGGCATGCAGAACCTCATTTTCATCCAGCTTTCCTATTTCTCTCCCATCCTTCATAATTATGACGGGGTGTTTACTCCCTCTCTGGAATCTTTCCAAAACCTCATATAAATATTCCTCGCCGTCGACCTGGATTGGCTTAAGACCCTTAAAAATGGTTTTTTTTCCATAATAACGCTCCATTAAAAAACGCATAAACACGTAATGCTTTTGTTTCCGCTCCATCCACAGCGAAAGGTATAAATAACATGCTACAATCCAGGCATTTAAATTCAAAGGATTCGTGAGTATGGTAAAAAAATGAAAGAGCAGAAGAAAAACAAAAGAGCTTATAAGGCTAAATTGCACTGCCCTTAGAAATGGCATATAGGAAGAAACAAAAAGATGAACAAGCTTCCCCCCATCTAAAGGCCAAATTGGCAATAGGTTAAATAAAAAAACCATTATATTAAAATTCATAAAGAGATCATAGTAATCTTGAGAAAGAAAGCCATTTTTCATTAATAGGTACACAAAGGCCCCCATCCACACGTGCTGGAGCGGTCCAGAAATGGTGACTAAAAGTTCTTCTTTTAAAGGACGGTTTCCATGTTCGTCCACTTCTGCAACCCCTCCAAAAGGAAGAATCGTAATCCTTTTTACCCTCCAAGAAAAAAAATGGGCCATAATCGCGTGTCCCATTTCATGGATAAAAATAATGACGAACAGGGTGAGTACTTCTGTAAATCGGGCGGTCATGATTGCTACTGCCGCCATCAGCCATAATAAAGGATGAATGCGGACCTTATTAAAGATGGAAATGAAATTAGTCAATGTGCATCACCTGCTGGGGATCCACAAATTTATTCCCCTTTTTAAAAGCAAAATAAAATTCTCCCTTATCTCTTTTTGCATTGTTCGTAACGGTCCCTACTTTTTTCTCTTTATCAACTTGTTCGTACTCACTTACATTGATGGTTTTTAAATTGGCATACCACGATTCTGTAGAATCAGGATGCTGAATAATGACGGTATTGCCAAGATCCGCCTTTTTCCCTGCAAAAATAACGGTTCCTCCGTTTACCGCTTCTACATCCGCATTATTCTTGGTTTGAATCATTATTCCTCTTCCATCAGAGGAAAAGTGAGTCAGTACCTTCCCTGATGCTGGGATTGCATACCCCTGTTTATCTGCATTGGCTTGCTGTACCGGCTCCTTTTGCTGTAATTTAAACGGGAGAAAAGCCAATGGCTTTCCAAATTGCTTTTCATACCAGTTTGAAATGGCCGCAAATTGAAATTCAGATTTCATGGTACTGGAAACAAAGGCTCTGCTTTGATTGAAAACAGGAGAATTTGTTTTGAACATAATAGCAACTGCCAATACCAATATAGCTGAAGCGAGGATTTTAAAAATAAAAACCTCTTTCTTAAATAAAGGATGGATATGGTCTGAAGGACCTGTTTCATAAACAAAAGTTTCATCATCTTCTTTCCATTCCAAAGAGGACACAGGGCTTGAGACCTGTTTTTTTCCAGGAATCGCTTTGGTTTTTCTCCGTTTTTCTATTTCTCGCCTAATATCATTTGTTCGATTTCCCATCCTTTCACCAATCCCCTTTTACCGTTTGTACCCATTTTATGCATGTCCTATATGTATATGACAAGCATTTGGCAAAGGGGCATATGTATCTTTTTGCATACGCGAAGAGCTTTTAATATTTCCACGTTAAGAAAAGCGCCTTGCTAATTGGTGTACGGATTGCGCAGTCTTTGACTTATATCAGGGAGAAGGCGTAGAATTCATCATCCTTTAGATGCTGGAGCTAAATAATTTAATCTTATACAACAAAAAAATGATGGAACTGCTTGAGCAAGTACCATCACTTTAAGAACGGCGAACATTCAAAAAGGCTGTCTGCACCTTTTTACGATCCACCTAAAATTCATATATTTTATGCTTTAACACCAAATAATTTTTTAATCTTTGCAAACATACCTGTTTTAGGATCCTCAAGTGGCTGAAGGGGCACCGTTTCACCAAGAACTCTTCTTGCGATATTCCTGTATGAAATAGACGCACGATTATTTGGATTCAAAGCAACAGGCTCTCCCTGATTGGAGGATCTGATAACTTCATCATCATCAGCTACAATTCCGATTAAATCAATGGACAAATGTGCTGTAATATCATCAATATCCAGCATATCCCCATTGGTCATTAAATGATTGCGTATACGGTTAATAATGAGTTTCGGAGACTCAATGTGTTCTTCTTTTTCAAGCAAGCCAATAATACGGTCAGCGTCCCTAACAGCAGAAACTTCAGGGGTCGTAACGACTATTGCCTGGTCAGCACCGGCAACGGCATTTTTATACCCTTGTTCGATACCGGCAGGACAATCAATGATGATGTAATCATAATCCTGTTTTAATTCACCAATTAATTTTTTCATTTGTTCTGGAGATACAGCCGACTTATCACTTGTTTGTGCAGCAGGAAGCAGGAAGAGCTTGTCCTCAAACCGCTTATCCTTTACAACTGCCTGATGGACTTTACAACGCCCTTCCACTACATCCACTAAATCATAAATGATACGATTCTCTAAACCCAGCACAACATCCAAGTTTCGAAGTCCAATATCCGTATCAACCAGACATACTCTTTTGCCTTGAAGGGCTAAAGCTGTTCCTAAATTGGCAGAAGTGGTGGTTTTCCCTACTCCTCCCTTGCCGGAAGTAATGACGATCGCCTCACCCATGATCAGAATCCTCCTTTAAATCTAGTAATATTTGGTCTAAGATGCTTTAAGACTTGTAATCGGTCTATCACAATTTGGTTCGATTCATCTATGTATGCACACTCCATTTGGTGCTGTTCATCTTCTGGGTATTTGTCTGGAGCCCTATTAAAGCATTCTGCAATTCTTAATTGTGAGGGTGTCATAAAAGAAGCAACAATTGCCGCTTCATGATTTCCTGTGCAGCCTGCATGCGCAATTCCTTTTAAAGCTCCCAATATAAAAATATTGCCGCTGGCTCTCACGGTACCTCCCGGGTTTACATCTCCTATGAGCAATAAATCACCAGAAACCTCAAGTACCTGCCCTGATCGGATAATCGCAGCGATGGAATGAACTTCTGATTCTTTTTGAAGTTTTGAAGCTTCTTCTTTTGCAACAACATTACTGGATACTTCTTCTACAACCAGGTTGCGCTTGTCCCGTACCAGCTCCTTTAATTCTTCCTGCTGGCCGCTGGTTAAATAACGGTTTCCCAATTGAATTCTTACTGATAATAAAGGACTTTCCTCCTGGTCCATATGATGGACCGAAAGCTTCTCATCCAGTTCTTTTTTTAATTCAGCAAAAGAGCACTGATCGTTTAAATGAAGAGTCAGCCCTTCCTTTGTTCCCTTAATCATGACATTTTGTGACTTTTTCATTGCAAATTACTCACCTCAGTGGGTATTGAATTCGACAAAGCCTTACTATTTTCCTCTTTCTTTTTATGGATGTTTTTAAAGCAGTTTAAAAAAGCGCAAGCGCCTTGCTCATCGGCGTACAAATTTCATAGACTTCGACTGAGATAAAGGAAACAAGATGTTGACTTATCACAGGAAGGAGACATAGAAATCTGCTAGCCGATTGGCGCCGGAGCTAGACAGGAACATTCCACCCCGACTAAACAGGAAGAGGGACGGAACATCACCTAATGCTCCATCCTTTTATTATGGCTGTTTTCGCATAGATTATTGCTTTACGTACAAGACATCATTCCGTATGTTGTCTGTCTTCGTGGCATCTTTTCGTAACTAATACACATTTATTAATATTAAATATTAATTTCACATCATGTTTTTGTGTCGATTAGCAACAAAGTTTACGAAAAGAGCCTTTATTATTCATTCAACAGGTATCTTGACATTTTCGAGAATAAAAGCTTAAAAGGCAAGGCCATTATAATGAAAAAGATGACGTTAAGTGCCAGCGTCGGCAAAAGCCTGTACTCTAAAAACTCCGTTATCGTCATTGGAAGCTTCAATATCAACAGGTTTATTTCGTACACAAGAAATTCGACAAGGCTTATATTAAAGATAATGACAATCGCTGCAATAAATAGGTTGTTTTGCAGAATTTTCATCATTTTATCTGCAATATAAACGGATAAAGGAAATAAGAACATATATACGCCTAATATCTCTGTATAAAAGACATCAAACAACAATCCAAAAATAAAGGCAAATAGGATTGCTCTGTTTCTGGAATAGTAGACTCCCATTAACAATAACGCTACCAGTAAAAAATGCGGCACGATAATATAATTCCCGCCAAATAGTCCTTCAGGAAAGTATCGGGCAAAAATACTTTCAAAAATGAAGCAGCAGCTTATGACAAAAGGAAGAATAACACGTTTCATTATTATCCCCCCCCATTTACTTTTGCAGCATTTCGGTCTACAACCATTACATAGTCCGTTTCATAAAAGTTGGCTGAAGGTGTAACATATGCAGTTTGTGTAAGCCCATTTTCATCCGGTACCACATTGTTCACTTTTCCGATTACAAGACCTGACGGGAAAATACCTCCCAAACCTGAAGTGGTAACAAGCTCTCCCTTTTTAACAGAAGCATTGTTATCCAATTCCTGTAACTGAAGCATTTTCTTGCTTTGATCATACCCCTGAATTAAACCATAGACATTTGATTTTCCTGCTTGAACAACCGCTGACACTCTATTTTCAGGATCGGCAGCACTTAGAAGCTGAACAGTCGAATAAAATTTATTAACACTTTTAATCTTACCGATTAATCCCTTCGAAGTAATGACCGCCATGTCTTTTTGAATGCCGTTTACAGAACCTTTATTAATGATAATATTTTCATACCAGTGGTCTGGATTGCGTGCAATAACAATTGCTTGAATAGAAGAGTATTTCGAAAGGCTTGCTTTGTTATTGACAATATCCGTCAGGCTGTTGTTTTCTGTTTGCAGGTCATGAACCTGAGCCTGTAAAGAAGTTAATTCATCTAATCGGGCTTTGAGTTTTTGATTTTCTTTGTATGTATTCTCTACATCACTAATACTGCCGAAGAAATTTGCAACTCCTGAAGCAGGCCGGGAGATAACAGATTCGCCCAATCCTACTACATCATTCAAAAATTGTTCCGGCTGTGTAAGGTGGCTTCGATCTCTAATAGAAAAACCCACCAGAGCAACAAGAATAACAATACTGACAAGTAATACAATTAATCGCTTATTCAAAAAAAATTGTGGCATAATATCCACCCCTATTTCAAAACTGTGACTGTGCTATGAATGAGATTTTTTGTAGAATTAGTACTTTTTTATAGGCTCTTTTAATCATACATGATGATTCAACTGCTGACACACGCTTTTCGCGTTCGTTAAGTGAGCCTCCTCACCGCATGCTTCTGCGGAGATCCCCTAACGCTTTTCTAAACAGGAGTCTCGCGTATATGCTTCAATCACCATAGAATTAAAATTAAATTTACAGAGCCTTTTTATAAAAGGCACGTTAAAAACTTGCTGTTTTTTACAGAAAAAAAGCGTAAACGCCTTGCTTATCGGCAGTAATAAAACATTTTATACTTTTTAAATCCTCGAACAAAGGCTTAACGCGTATATGCATATTTGATCGGCTTTGCTATTCGTTGGTTACCTGTTCATTCATTTTCAAACTGGACCGATCGTTTTATTTGTTCCCCCAAAAAACAGCAGAATTAGACAAGATCCTTTCTAAAAAAGGACTTTTAAATAGGAAACTGAATATCTCCTTCAGTTTCCTAACAAAATCAGTAATTTATCTTGAATTTCTTGATTTGTTTTTGAATAAATCAATATGATCCAGAGCACTTCCTGTACCGACGGCTACACAATCAAGTGGGTTTTCCGCAATCAGGACTGGCATACTGGTTTCCTTGCTGATCACTTTATCCAGATTACGTAAAAGGGCTCCTCCCCCTGTCAGTACAATTCCGCGATCCATAATATCAGCTGCAAGCTCTGGTGGTGTTTGTTCAAGTGTGCTCTTAACAGCGTCGACAATTGTATAAACTGTATCATGCAGAGCTCTGGCAATTTCTTCAGCTGTAATTTCAATTGTTTTTGGAAGTCCTGTTAAAAGATCGCGTCCGCGTATATCCATTGGCTCAACCCCAGTAGACTCACCTGCGGAACCAATTTCCACTTTAATGTTTTCTGCTGTACGGTCACCTATTAAAAGGTTGTAGGTTTTACGGATATAACTGATAATGGCTTCATCAAGCTCGTCCCCAGCGACACGGATCGACTGGCTTGTAACAATTCCGCCAAGAGAAATGATGGCCACTTCCGTTGTTCCTCCGCCGATATCCACGACCATACTTCCTGTAGGCTCCCAGACTGGAAGATTAGCACCGATTGCAGCTGCAAACGGTTCTTCTATTGTATAAGCATCACGTGCGCCCGCCTGGCGTGTGGCATCTATAACAGCCCGTTCTTCAACTGCTGTAATGCCTGAAGGAACACAGATCATGACATATGGCTTTCTGGCAAAAGCACCTTTATTTTTTGATGCTTGTTTAATATAATATTTCATCATGGTAGCAGTTGTCTCGTAATCAGCAATAACGCCATCTTTCATCGGCCTTAAAGCTACTATATTCCCGGGAGTTCTTCCAATCATATTTTTCGCATCATTACCGACCGCAACTATTGACTTTGTATCCGTTTGTACAGCCACTACAGATGGCTCGCGTACTACGATGCCCTTTCCCTTTTGGAATACAAGAGTATTTGCTGTGCCTAAATCAATTCCAAGATCTTTACTACCAAACATGGATGTATCTCCCTTTCTAAACTGGATTGCTTCACAGTAAGTTTCGTTATGATTTTATTATGATATATTCTGGAGTATTTTTCTCCTCATTATCATGTGTATTTCATACAGAAAATATTGTAAGTTTGTTGAAATAAAGCAGAGAAAACTTTAAAAATCATAAATTATATTATATCTTATACCCCAAAAAAATAATAGTGTCATAAATAACCTTTTTCTTTTAAACTGACAAATTTTTTATCACCGATGATTAGATGGTCGAGGACATCAATTCCAATGATTTTCCCGCACTCTGCCAGCCGTTTTGATATGGATAGGTAAGGGGTTGACGTTATCTCTCCCTTTTCCCCCCATTCACACCGTACGTGAGACTTTCGTGCTCATACGGCGTTCCATCTAACTCCAATTAATCAAATTTTACATCTTACTCTTGGAATAAGCAGACTTTATTAAGTCATTTTTAACCAATAACCGACATTTGGGCTTGTTTCCTTAGTTCGTTTAACCTCTCCAAACTTTTCCCCTTAATTTGGAAAAATTTCAGGATTTCTCTAATTTTCGTCTCATCCGTCATGTGTATAAGCTTGTGTACATTTTCGTGTAGTATCACAAGATTTTGGTAGTTATCACTACCTCCCAACCTTTTAGGAGTTTTATGGTGGCATTGCCAGTCATATCTTCCTAAGTCTTGTTTGGTTATATAACATTTTCCGTATTGAGCAATGAATTTCGAGATGCGGTTATCGTTGTATTCAATACTCTGGCTTGGTATATATGATGACTGGACATATCTCAATGTTGTTCTTTCAATGCACATTAATGACTTATGAATCTTTTCTCGCCCTTCTTTAGTGTAATTACATATAACTTGCGAGAAATTAACTGCTGGTTTGTGTTTTTGTGCAAAGATTGGAGAAAAGACAGCATTTTGTATCTTGTATAACTTAGTATTGTAGCCCTTGTATCTTTTCTGTTGTGTTTTTGTCATGTCCATGAACTCTGCTTTCTTCCAATACTTATATAAACGGTTATATAATGGCTTGCGACAAGAGAATTTTATCTCGCTTAGGTCAAGGGTAATTCTGGAAGCAACCTTATAGTAGTTTTGTATTCCATGCACAACCGAATTAAAGTAATGAACCGTTTGATTGCTTGGATTTTCTTGCACTTTCTTAATGGCATTTTTAATTTTTTTGGTAGAATTATTTTTGGATTTATCTGTCATATGGCAAATTGTTGCATAGCCACGTTTTGTTTTTCCTTTCTTCTTCACTTTAATTTTAATGCCTAGAAATTCAGAATAACTTTTCTTGAGGTTAATAACCTTGGATTTTTCATCCGAGACATTTAATTGAAGCCGTGAAGATAGAAAATCTATAACTGCTTGATAAACCCTTTTTGCTTGATTCCTTGTTCGACATAATATTTTAAAGTCATCAGCATATCTAACCAAAAAGATTTCTTTCATTTTTGTCCTTTTCAGTGCTTCATATTTGTGAGAATTATCTATGATAGTTATGCCATTTTTATAAGTCCTTACTTTTGAGTAGTTATATTCTGTCTCAAAGTTTTCCCATTGCTTTGAAACCCACCAGTCTAACTCGTTTAAAACAATATTGGAAAGTAGAGGTGAAAGAATGCCACCCTGCGGTGTTCCCTTTCTCTGTATCCCTTCTCCCTGTATTTCAGCTTTTAGGAGAGTTGATATAATGGAAAGAAGTTTCTTCTCTTTTATTCCCATTGTCCATAATTGTTTAAGGAGTTTGCCATGATTGACATTATCAAAGAATCCCTTTATATCAATATCAACACAATGGTGTAACCCGTTCATGTTTATCAAAAACTGCATTCTAGCGATAGCATGATGGGTGCTTCTATTGGGTCTAAAACCATAGGAGTGCTTATAAAATTTGGCTTCACATATAGGTTCAAGCACTTGTAGGACACACTGTTGAAAGAGCCTATCCCATATGCAAGGAATTCCCAACGGTCTTTGTTTTCCGTTCGGTTTTGGAATGAACACTCGTCTAACAACTTGAGGTATATACCAATTAAACATACTTTGTATTCGACTAACTACCTGTTTATCTGTAAGTTCCTGAATGTCCTTAATAGTCAGCCTATCTACTCCGGCTGTTTTGCTTCCTGTATTTCTTTTAATATTCCTATATGCTAAACGAATATTTTCTTCACTTGCCATAATTTCAATAAGATGGTAAAAATTTTGTCCTTCTTGGCTTTTTGAGTACAATGTATCAAAAATATCTTGCATATCATAGTACTCATTGTGCCTTAGCTTCTTACGTTTCCCCAAGTCGCTTACCTCCTCGAATATTTTAAGGAGATAAAACTTTCTTAGTCTTACAAGAACCTTGATAACCGTTTTAAAAGCTATTAATAAGAAGTTGATTAACCTTCTGTTAGACTAGTGGCTATCCCTCCACGTTCATTACACGTTTCATAGGTACTGTGCCACCACTTTCACTCTCATAAAGGCAAGTTATCCAGTATGTGCTAATCTCACACTATAAGTATTTCTAGCCAACGTTTCTTAGGAAGTAAGTCCTCCACGTTGAGAGTTTACAACGTTGAAATATGTTAAGCCATTGAATAAACTTAGGTGCTTCCTCTAAGCCTGTTAGCATTCCAACACCTGTAATGTTGTATGGATTTTCATAATGTAAATTCTTACTCATCCACATCTAACATACCCTTAAGGTATATGCACATTTCTATGCATTCATCGTTTAGACTCGTACATTCGGAAGTTCGTCAGTCTTATGGCCTTTCGTTACCTTTATTAGACATTCTCACCATATTTATTCGGACACTAGCAGTATGACTTGCACCGTTCCCCTCGGACTGGCTTTCATCAGCTTTACCTGTTACGGCAAGTTCTCCCACATTGACATCGGGCTTCTAACACGCTAAGTCTTACCCCTTAGTTCGTGCTAGCCGACCTCGTGTGTTCCCTTCAGGACGTTACTCCTTCATTTGGAATCCTTAACATATTCCTTCACCCATTACTGGGTGCCTAATTTTTACGTTAATGGCGTTATCCACCTTAACTTAATTAGGAACGTTTCGCACTCACATCAATGTCTTCACGGGACGGGGACGGATCACCTGAGGGATGGTTATGGATACAAATAATAGAGGCAGCCGAACGCCGAAATGCTTCTTTGAACACCTCGCGCGGATGAACGATAGATGCATTTAAGCTTCCAATAAAAATAGTCTGGCGATGGATAACTTGATTTTTGGTGTTTAAATAGAGGCAAACGAAATGCTCCTGAGCTAGAAATCTCATATCATTCATGACAAAGTTAGCCCCATCTTCCGGACTGCGAATGATATAGCGATCATGATAAGCAAGATTTCCAATCCTTCTCCCAATTTCGACGGCTGCCATGACCTGGATGGCTTTTGCCAATCCAATTCCTTTAATAATAGTCATTTCTTCAAGTGAAGCATCCTTCAATAGCCTCAGCCCGTCAAAATGCTGAAGCAGGCGGTTTGACAGCTGAATGACGGACTCTTCTTTAGTGCCTGTCCTAAGAAGCAATGCTACTAATTCCTGATTTGACAAACTCTTGGCTCCATGGTGGATCATTCTTTCCCTTGGCCTGTCGTCTGCAGGAACATCACGAATCATTAATTTTTCCACTTCCTATTTTCCTCCTTAACAGTCTGCGCTTCAGGAGGGCAGATCCACTACCAGGAAAGCTTTAATTCTCTCAACAGCCTTTGAAGTTTTGAAATCGGCAGGCCTACGACAGAATAATAATCTCCGTTGATTTTTTTGACAAACAGTGAACCAAGCCCTTGGATTCCATATGATCCTGCTTTATCAAACGGTTCTCCGCTATCCAGGTAGCGCTCTACTTCTGCTTCGGAAAGCTCCCAAAACGCGACATCGGTTTTTTCATAAAAGGTGCTTGCTTGTCCATTTTGAATAATGGCTACGCCAGTAAAAACCTCATGTGTTCTGCCAGACAATTTCATAAGCATGTTTTTTGCGTGATCCCTGTCACTTGGTTTTCCCAGGATTTCACCATCAACGACCACTATTGTATCGGCTCCAATAATAGCAAAATCCTGATGCTGTCTAGACACAGCCATTGCCTTTCTTGTTGCGAGTTCCACTACTGCTTCTTCGGGAGATAAGCGGTCTGAAATGGTTTCATCGCTGTTGCTTGCCTTAATTTGAAAAGGAATTTGCAGCTTTTCGAGGAGTTCTTTTCTGCGGGGTGAACCTGAAGCTAAAATAAGTTTTGTCACAATGAAACCTACTTTCCAATTTATTTAGGGAGATACAATTTCATCCTACCAAAATTTGGAGTGTTATACAAATAAAAAAAGCAGGCACACCACCCGCTTTATAGGCTTCCGTATTCTTTTAAAAAATCCAATAATGCCTGTTGAGCCTGTATCAGGTTTTTTTGGTCCTTGCCTGCCTGATAGTCAGCAAGCGCTTTATAGCCTGCAGCCTGTGCTGAAATTAAGCTTTTGATATGCTTATTCTGGATGTTTTTTAAAGCATTTAAGGCCTCTACATCTTTTCCCGTTTCCTTTAAAGCATTAGAATCAACAGCTCCGTTTACAACTGCATCTGAAATAAGCTTGTTTAAGGATTGGAAAACTGCGGGCTCTTTACTCATAAAGGCTGCTTCATCTGAAGTTGCATTTGACATCTTGTTTCCTCCAAACTGGGTATCCTTTGAATAAACAGAGATATTTGATTTAAAAAGAGTCGACGCTACTTGCTTCGCATCAGCCATACTGTCAGCTACTCCAATAAATAAATACTGCTTGTTCTGCATGGGAATTGCCACGGCGGGATACCCGGAATCCTTTAATTGGGCTGCAGTCGATTCTGCAGAGCTGGCACTGCTATAGACATTATTCTGAACAACGGAGGTTTGAAGAACAGGAACAGAGATGGATTTCACTGCATTCCCATTAGTCTCCACAGCCTGGCTTTTCGGTAAAAGCCCTGTATTTTTCAGTGCCTGCTCCTGGTAAATAACCACCTTTAGCAAAACATAACCTAAAACAATTCCTACAGTTATAGCTGTTCCCGCAGCAATAACTATAGAAGACCAGCCTTTAAACGGATTCCCTCCCGCTTTCCAGGTCTTTTTCTTTTCTTTGGTGCTAGTATCAGAGTAATAAATTTTTTTAAATTCACTCACTTGATCATTTTGGATCTCCGGAAGGACCCAGTCAAAACCATCCTCTTCTATTGCTTCCTCCGAGGCTGCAGAAGCTTCCTTTTCACTTTCCTTCCAGTCATGAATTTCTACCTCTTCTTCAAATGGACGGTCTTCTCCATTTATTTTAATCTTAATTTTGGGGGTATTTTGCTGCTTGTCCATTCCTAACACTCCTCCGCTCACAATATTTGCTCAATGCTAACATATTGAAAACGAAAAAGGACAAGACTTTTGTCGTCTTGTCCCAGAAGGATTTCGCCAAAATTTTCAGCGGCTCCTGCCTATTAATTATCATGCACCCAATTAATCGATAACTCATCGAACGGAACAGGATTCTCAACAGATGTATCTCCATTATTAGTAGAACAGATGTTTTTTTCAAACCCCTTTAGACATACGCTGTCAGCGTTTAATCCATTCATGATGACATAGGAATCATTGCTTTTAGGATCAAGGAAGGTTTTTGTATATGGATCCTTAATTTCTTCAAGCAAATTATTCTGATAAAGTATTTGGTAGCTTACTTTCAGAATATCGTTATCATGGACATGCTGATCTCTTGCATAAATTTCTGCGGCTTCTTTTAATGTATAAGCAGATTGAACAAAAGCATCACTTTTTGCACGATCAATAAGGCCTCCTATTGATACAATGGCAATTGCAGCAATTATCCCTAAAATAACAATTACAGCCAGCAGTTCGACCAGCGTGAATCCCTTTTCGCCTTTGACCTTCATTTTCTCTTTCCCTCCATGCTGGACATTACGGGGTATTGGTGCCCGCAGCTATGTCAGGAAGGCCTTGAAAAGGATCATTCTTGCCGCCTGCTGCCGGTATCGCCATTTTAGGAACCTGATTCGATAAATCCACCAGACCTGGCATATAGAATGCAGAAACCGTTATTTTAAAAGTCAAAGGAGTTGGTTTTTGATTATTTGTCGTAATTTCATTAGGTCCTTTAACATCAATTTGATTGACTTCAAGTATCCGTGTAGATGACTCCAGCTGGCGAATAAAATCTTCCAATTCAAAGTATCCCGATGCCTCAAGCGAGAGTGTCACAAGAGTTGAATTCATCCCCATGGGAAGGCTTGCTGTATTCGCATTCCCATTCGCTGCATTATTCGCGACCTGAGAATTAGCAGCACTGGATGTCGTGGTACTTGTACTTGTATTACTATTATTACTGGTGCTGGCTGTTGAGCTGCCGCTGGCAGATGGAGCAGCAGCCGTGCTCGGCGCAGAGATGGATTGGCTGCTGGAATTCGTTGATCCTTCCGTAAAATCAATTTCCTTTATACTGGTACCGGAGATGGTTTCTGCCTTTTCAAAATCAAGCAGCAATTGATCCGACAATGCTTTAACAGGAACTTTCTTTTGAAGCGAAATAGTATTATCAAACGTATTGTCAGTCATATGCATGGTTTTGGTTTGCAGAAGGCTTAAACGATTCTGACTTGTTTTCAGCTCTGATTGCTTTAATTCCAGATTTTGAGAAGATGGCAGGTACATCTTAAAATAGACAAACAAAATAATCATTATGGCTATTAAAAAAGCAGCAATGACGGCGATCGTCTGCTTTCGGTTAAATCGAAGGGTCATGGATTTGCCCCTCCTGCCCGCTTTGTTTCCCCTGCCTGTACAGCAGATGGATTTAGCGTTACTTGGTATGAAGCGAGATATCTGGGTAAAACATCCTGATTTTCAGTATCTGTATTGGTTTGTGTGCCGGATTGAGTACTGTCTGTTCCCGTAACGGAATTCGAATCAGCAGTTATATCCTGTGTAGTCAATGAAAGCAGCTTAGCTTCAGAGAACCAGCTGGAGTTTGATAAGCGGCTTAAATAATAAGCAGCATCGGTTTCAGTATCAAATTGAATGCTCAGATTGATGGTGTGGTCCTGATTAAGCGTAAAGCTTTGAAAAAAACCTCGGTCAGGCAAAAAGCTAATCAGCTCATTTAAAACCGGGAGCGTCTTCACAGGATTGGAAGATGCCCATTTTACCGCTGCCTGAAGCTGAGCCACAGAATCATTGGATTCATATTGATTCACACTTTGCTGAAGAGATATATCCAGATTGTTTACTTGTTTTATTTGAGTATCGGCACTGGCAGCCATATTATCCTTGGATTTGGTTTCAACGATTAAGACCGCTGAAAGTATAATCGTTAGGCAAAGTATTCCTGCAATCATATAAAGAGGCAGCCGGGACTTCGATTCTTTTTCGGGCAATAAGTTAATATCAACTAGCATTTTCACACCTCTTTTAAAGCTAAGCCTAGAATTGTACTAAATGAATCGGGTACTATGGTGCCATCCTGGCTTTTAATGTCTTCGAGGAATATCCGTTGAATTCCTGCATCAAGACGCTGTTCAAGGCGCCTTTGAATGTGTTCCATATCCGGATGATCCCCGCTCATAATAAACCGGCGCACCTGTGCACTGCCCTGATTTAAAGTAAATTGGTAAAAAGACAGAATTTGTTCAATCACCTTAAATAGATCTTCAAACTCAAAGAGCAGGTTTGATTCGAGATCAAAGGAGGACAACGCACTTGTGTCCGGAATTGTTTGTGCCCCATCCAATGGAACCGGCCTCATGAAAACAAGGATATCCTGATAAAAAATGGAAATCGTTAAAAGGGAGTGGTCAAATTGAAGAATCATCACATGCTCTTCTTCCCTTATGTAGTCCCGCAAATGCATCAGCCTGTAAAAGGCAAGCGGAGAAATATCAGCAGCCACCGGATTTAGCTTGAGCTCCTCTAATAGACTTACATAGGATTCTACAACCTCTTCCTCTGTTGCTACTAATAAAACCTCTTTCCCCGCATTGGTCTTTGATACTAAAAACACATCAAAGAGAGGATTTTCAAACGGCAGGTGAATACTTGTTCCAATCTCCAAGAATAGATAGCCTTTAATTTCATCATCATTGACATCAGGGGGAACCGTAATTTTTCGTATCGCAATGGTTTGGTCAGGGACAATGAATCGGACATTTTTCTTCTTGATGCCCCATTCCTCTATACAGTTCTCCAGGATAAAGGCAAGAGATTTACGGTCAAGAATACGCCCGTCTTTAATCAATTCCTGATCAAAGTACCGCTCACCCCATTGCTGCACCACGAGCGGGGAGTGCTGTTTGAGTTCAAGAAAACGAATGACATGATCCGAGAATATAAGGTTAACCGTGTTGCGTCCTTGTTGAAAAAACCTTGAAGCCATTTCAACTCTCCTTTATTTAATAAGGCTGTTTTCGTTATAAATGATTGCTTTATCATTTTATTTGTACCAGTCTTCAATAAAATGGTAGATTCAAAAGAAACTCAAATCTCAGAATGGAGCTTTAACAAATCCCATCCATTTAGAAAAGTGAAAGATACCAATCTATTATTTTCTGATAAAAGAAAAACGATGTCAGCGCCCCCAGTCCAATAAACGGGCCAAAAGGGATCGGTTTTTTTCTTTTAAACACTCCAAGACATAATCCAATTATGCCTATGGCTGCACCATAAAGGGTGGCGAAGAAAAAGGACAGCAATGCAGCTTTTACTCCCATCGCAAACCCCAGCACGGCATAAAGCTTAATATCCCCGCCACCCATTCCTCCTTTGCTTGCCAGTGCGATCAGCAAAAGAAGAAAAAAGCCGGCTGCTGCTCCAATAATAGAATCCCACCATGGCGTTAGAGGATCAGCTATTCTTTCAACGATAAAAAGACCGGCAAACACAATGAGGATTCTGTCAGGAATCAGCATATAGGCAATATCAGAAACGGTGATGATCATGACAAGGGAAATCAGGGTCCAGGCTATGACGGCATCAAGGCTTAAACCAAATTGTCTGTAGGCAAAGACAAATAACACACCTGTCAATAGCTCCCCTAAGGGATAAATAGGAGAAAGCCGCACCTTGCAGTGACGGCATCTTCCTCCCTGTATGAAATAAGAAACGACCGGGATCAGTTCTGCCGGTGAAAGGACTGTATGACAATTGGAACAAGCGGAGCGCGGCTTCACGATTGACTTATGTACAGGAACCCTCAAGCCGACTACGTTGTAGAACGAGCCGAGCAGGAGGGCGTATATAAAGAGTAGGATAGACAAAGTTATAATCTCCTAGTTAATATCTCATAATACTTACTTAGCAGCAGTAACACTGCTTCTAGTTAAGTCTCCATCTGCTACATTAAATATACCTCTATTACCATTAGTTAATGTTACAGAATAAGAAAATTTCCCAGGACTTGATTGTGTAATTTCCACATAAGAACCACTTTTGTCTCCCTGACTTACATCCCCAGTCTTGTTTGAAGAACCAGCTTTATAACTACCGCCATCTGGATCTTTAATAGTATCGAGAAGATTATTATCATACAAGTCTTGTAAAGATAATACTGCTCCTGAAGTGCCTATTGAGTTTGAATTCCCTGAAACCCAAGTCTTGGCAGAGTTAATCATCTGTTCAGCATTTCCCACATGTGCATCCTTTTTAGAGTTGTCAATTAAACCGCCGATACTCGGGATTGCAATTGCCGCGATAATACCGAGGATTACAACAACAGCAAGCAATTCTATCAGGGTTAACCCTCTCTCTTCCTTTAGTCTTTGAGCCATTTTTTTAATCACGCTTCATTCCTCCATTTTTAAATTTAATAGGAAAATAGTATTATAAACCTATTATAGTTGATACGTTTTCCTTTATCGACAATATTTTCTTGTTTTTCCTAAATTTTATTTATACGTTTGTACATTGTTATAAATGTCAAACATTGGGACGATGACAGCTGTTACAATTGTGCCGACAAGCGCAGAAAGTACCACAATCATCAGTGGTTCTATTAATGATTTCAAAGCGTCTGTTGCCGTCTCTACTTCTTTTTCATAGAAGTCCGCCACCTTTGAAAGCATCCCATCCAGCGAACCGGTTTCTTCGCCAATGGAGATCATTTGTGAAACAAGGGGAGGAAATGCCCAATGATTCCGCATCGGCTCGGTCAACGACCTTCCTCTTTCAAGTGAATCCCTCGACTTTCTGATCACCTTAGCCACCACTTCATTTTCCACAATCGTTTCTACCATGGTTAATGCCTGCAAAATGGGAACTGAGCTTGAAAACATGGAGCTTAAGGTTCTGGTCATTCGGGCAATCGTTGATTTTTGTATGATAGATCCAAAAATTGGGAGACGCAAAAGAAAGTAATCAAGATAATATTTCGATTTCTTGTTTTGCTTCACCAGCATAAAGAAAACGACGATGAGAATTAAAAACAACACAACAAGATACCAATACTGCTGCATAAAGTGGCTGGAGTCGATAACAAATTGGGTAATAGCAGGCAGCTTCCCCCCAAATTGGCTGAACATGTTTACGAAAGTCGGCACAACGGCCACCAGTAAAAAAATGACAACGGCAATGGAAATGAAGGCAACAACAATTGGATAAGCCAGCGCCGATACGACTTTTTGCTTGGTATTATTTTGTTTTTCATAATGCTCACCAAGCCTGTCAAGTGTTTCATCCATGCTTCCAGAGACTTCTCCTGCCCTGACCATATTGACAAAGAGCGGCTCGAATATCCGATTGTGTTTTGCACAGGCCTCTGAAAAAGATTTTCCTTCACGAAGCTCCTGTTCAATTTCTCCAAGTGCCTTTCCCAGATGCTTGCTTTCCGTCTGGGCAGAAAGGATTCGTGTTGCATCGACAATCGTCACTCCCGCATGGATAAGTGTGGAAAATTGCCGCATAAAAATAACTAAATGCTTAAGCTTTACAGGCTTTCCAATGGAAATATCCTTAGTCAACAGGGTCTCTGGCATCTCCTGCATCTCAATCACTCGGATTCCCTGTTCTTTTAGCTTTATCATTGCCTCTCGTTTTGAATCAGCCGAGATGACACCTGATTTTTTTCCAGATCGGTCCCGGCCCATATATTTAAAGCGCGCCATCTATGACATCTGCTCCTTTAAATAGGGAAGTGCGGCTTCCGTCGAAATTTCCCCCGCCTGAGCCAGTTCCCTAATACTTGTTTCAATCATTTGCATGCCCAGCTCCTTGGATGTCTGCATGACATTTGGAATCTGGTGAACCTTTTCATTTCTGATTAAGTTGGCAACCGCTGCATTATTAATTAGAATCTCCAGTGCTGCTTTCTGTCCTTTTCGATCAGGCGTTGGAAACAGGCGCTGTGAGATAATAGACACAAGCACAGATGCAAGCTGTATACGGATTTGTGCCTGCTGCGAAGGAGGGAATACGTCAATGATACGATCAATTGTTGATGCAGCACTGGATGTGTGAAGGGTAGCTAGTACTAAATGCCCGGTTTCCGCTGCCGTAATGGCTGTATGAATCGTTTCCAGGTCCCTCATTTCCCCCACCAAAATGACATCCGGATCCTGTCTGAGCGAGCTCCTGAGGCCATTCGCAAAGTTTTTTGTATCGAATCCGATTTCCCTTTGATCAATAATCGAGAGCCTGTGCTTATGTAAATATTCAATGGGATCCTCAAGAGTAATAATGTGCTTGCTCATCCGCTCGTTCATGAAATTGATCATTGCTGCTAATGTAGTAGATTTTCCGCTCCCTGTTGGACCTGTAACAAGCACGAGCCCCTGAGGCTTTTCAGCAATTTTCTTCAAGATGTCGGGCAGCCCGAGCTCTTCTAACGTCGGAATTTTTGTCGGAACAACTCTGACTGCCATGGCAAGACAGGATCTCTGATAAAAGGTGTTGATTCGAAACCTTGAAACACCTGGTATGCCATAGGAAAAATCTAGTTCTCCCTGTTCTTTTAATTGGTCCCATAAATGATCTGGGATAATCGCTTTTGCCATTTCTTCGGTATCTGCCGGCTTCAAAATTTCTTTTCCAAACCGTTTGAGCTCCCCATTTAATCTGACGATTGGGGGAGTTCCTACGGTTAAATGAATATCAGAAGCCTTCAACTCAAATGCGGATCGCAGCAAATATTCTATTTTTTCTTTCATTTTCTCACCTATTCTGAGATGGCGACACGCAAGATTTCTTCCGTTGTCGTAATTCCCTGTTTTACTTTTAACAGCCCATCATCAATTAAGAATACCGTTTTGTTCTGGACCGCTATTTTTCTTAAATTCGCTAACGGCTCATTATTTAAGATAACCCGTTTCATTTCGTCATTGAAGACCAGCAGCTCGTGGATAGCAATCCGTCCCCGGTATCCCGTCATGCTGCAGGAGGAGCAGCCGCGCCCGCGAGTAATCTTCTCGATTTTCATCCCCCGTTTTGAGAATATTTCCACTTCTCTCTGGCTGGGTGTATGCTCTTCTGCACAGTCCCTGCATACCTTTCTCACAAGGCGCTGGGCTACAATTCCTGAAATGGATGTAGCAATAAGAAAAGGCTCTACACCCATATCAATTAATCTTGTAATGGTACTAATAGAATCATTTGTATGGATGGTACTTAGGACTAAATGCCCTGTCAAAGATGCCCGGATGGCTACCTCTACCGTCTCCTTGTCACGAATCTCTCCTACCATAATAATGTTGGGATCCTGCCGCAGAATGGATCTCAAGCCAGCTGCGAACGTCATCCCCACATTTTGATTTACTTGTATTTGATTAATACCTTCCAGCTGATACTCAACCGGATCTTCAATTGTAATAATGTTCACTTCTTCTTTGTTCAAATGGTTTAATGCTGCATATAAGGTAGAGGATTTCCCTGAACCTGTCGGGCCTGTAATCATGACAATCCCGGTTGGCTTTTTGATTAGGTTTTTAAAGCGTTGTAGATTCAATTTGTTAAAGCCAAGCTGATTCAAATCATTTAATGAACTACCAAGATCCAGTATCCGCAAGACGATTTTTTCACCGTAAACCGTTGGAAGTGTGGAGACCCGCAAATCAATCTGTCTAAAATCAAGAGTAGTTTTTATTCTTCCATCCTGAGGAATTCTGTGCTCGGTAATATCCAGATTTGCCATGATTTTTATTCTTGCTGTCAGCATGCTTTGTGTACTTTTGGGCAGAGCCCGTTCAGTTTTCAAAAGACCATCTACCCGATAACGAATGAGGAGCTTTGTTTCCTGGGGATCAATATGAATATCACTCGCTTTTTGGACAACGGCATTGGATAGAATCTGGCTGACAATCCGGACAATAGGAGAATCCTGATCGGTGATGGTTTCCTCCTGGAGTACTTCGGCTTCCTGCACTAAATTTTCCTCCAGCTCATCAAACCCTTCTTCAGAATTGTAATACTTGTTTATCGTCCGTAGAATATCATCCTTCGTCGCAATTGCAGATTCAATTTGAAAGCCGGTAGAAAGCCTCAAGTCTTCTATCAGGTAGAAATCCATCGGATCCGCCATTGCGACGAAAAGCTTATCCCCTTCTTTTCGCAATGGGATGATCAGGTTTCTCTTTGCCGTCTCTTTCGGAATTAAAGAAAATAGCTTTGAATCAAGTGGATAACGATAAAGACTGACATGGGGGATACCAAGCTGGAATTCCAGAACTTCAATCAGCTGCTGTTCGGTGATGAACCCCCTTTCCAGCAAGACTTCCCCAAGCCTCTGGCCCTTATTTTTTTCCTTGAGCGCTTGTTGCAGCTGCTCCTCAGTAATCAGTTCTGTTTCGACGAGCAAGTCCCCTAACCGTTTTCTCGTTTGTTTCATGTTTACTCCCCGCTTTTAGAATTACTGCTCTTTTTTGTCTGTGGCTTTGGCTGGCTTTTATCAGTTGGACTGGTGTTGTTTGTTGCACCAGGCTGTGATGTATTGCTATTTCCAGGCGGATTAGTCTGCTCTGAGCTGATACCAGAAGAGCTGCTTCCGATGGTATTTGGAGCTGTCCCTGTTCCAACTGATGGCTGGCCTGGAGCCGATCCATCCAAATTGTCCGTCTGTTGATCTATTAAACTGTGAAGCTCAATTTTAGGTACTGGCGGATAAAAATCTTCGGAAATTTTCTCACTCCCGATGAGAACGCCTGTCTGAGAATGTGTTTCTCGATATGTCTTAATTAAAATGCCGGCTGCCCCTTTATCTTCCAATAAGGGTGCTTGTCCATTCGGAACGGCAGAGCTATATTGAATAACCGTTTTCGGCTGAAAGGTTTGCTTATCTTTTAAAAGTTGATCGTAGCGGTAAGCGAATGGAATACCTTTCAGACTTGCATATAACCCGTTATTTACCTTTTGAAAACAAAGCTGGTAAGCTGTCTTATTTGGGTTAGCAAAAATAAAGTCCTGGTTCATTTGCGGGTCCACTTTTGCTTCAAGGCCAGCTGTTGTATTTGAAGGGAGCTGGGCACTTTGATTTTTTTCCAGAATCGGGAAATTCGTCTTTAGAACAAGCTGAAACATCAGCGAGGCTATGGTACTGAGATCCTTTGAAGATACCCATGTTAAGTTCGCTGTTTTTAACTCCTGTATAAAAGATACCTGGGATCCTGCAGGAATCTTCATTACCGGGAGCTTCTTCAGCACTATATTCATTTCTGAAGTAATAGATAGATTTTGATATGCATCCGCAATCGTCTGATTGGCATTTTTTCCTTTTATATATTGATCCAAGAGAATTTCATCAGGAGCTGAGCCTAATGTGACTGCCTCTTGAACGATGCTGCTTCTAAGAGAGGCTGTGTCAAATTGGTCAGCATTCAAGAATGGAAATTGATCCTCAATGAGCTGTTTCACATCATCCGTTGCGACATCTGCATAAATGGGATTTTGTTTATTTGGAACAGCCTCGGCAACGGACTCTTTGATATGGAATTGAACGATGGATTTTTCCCATTTCACCTTTTCTTCCACATACCTAACCTCAATGGCCCCCTGCTGCTGCCACTGATTGACTTTGTCATTCAACAACTGTTGAGCCTGTACTTTTGTCTTTCCGCTTACATCAAAAGGACCAATCATCGTTCCTTTTGGAAAGGCCCGGTCTGGTTTTAAATAATTATTAAATGCGTAGGCTCCTCCCTGTGAAAAAGCAAGGAGAAAAAAGGTACAAACGAAAAGTATAGAAAATATTTTTACCAGTCGAGTTGTATTCACATTGGCTTTTCCCTTCTGCGCAATTACTCTTCAATATTCATGGACAGCTTTACAAAAACGGTTGGTCCTGCGTCCTGAGCTGCTTCTATTTGGCTGGCTTCCAAGATGGATCCCGCTTCAATAATTAAATCGCCTGCTTGACTGAAGATATTCTCTGTTACTTTCTTCCCTGTAAGAAGCTCTATCTGTTTTTGTTTTAGAGCCCTCAGCTCTGTATCGCTTCCAGCATTTACACTAGTGGGTTCTTCTTGTTTTTCAATAATTAACGGCTTTTCTTCAAATAACTGCTCAGGAGAATCAACAAAAAAGTTTGCGGCCTGTTCGTCGACAATGATAATGTCCTTTCCATATGTCATAACATGGTCAGCATGGAGAATGACATCCCTCTCATTTGAATGCAAGCTTATTCCCACTATGTCGCCTGATTCATCATTTACAAAATATTCTGTCGCCTTTCCTACAAGCTGTCCTTTTCTGCTGATGATACGTGTATCTACAATCTTAATTTTCTTGTTGACAAGCTGATTGGCAATAGGGATTTCATTCAAATCGATGACCGAGCTTTCATTCTCAACCATGACCGCAAATTCTCCTATTCCAATGACTTTCTTAAAAGGGATTGCCTTGACGCTTACCTGCCAATCCTCCTGTTCTACAGTTAAAAAATCCACGGAGCCATTTTCAGGATCAATGACCAGGTCCTTCACTTTACCAAGCTGACTTCCATTTAATATGCTGATGATTGGCAAATTTGTAATTTCAACGCTTTTTTTCATAGTTAGAATTCACCTATTTCTATTTATTTTCTATCCTTTTCATAAGATGCTCAAGCTCTGCATTTACAACAGGATAGGTTTGGTATCTTGGATGTATATTGTTCAAAAAGACTGCTAATGATGAATATTTTTTCATAGAAATGTAATGTTCTATTAATAGTTGTGCAAAGGTTAAGTAATGTTGATCTGATAAGCTTGGTTCAAGATATTGAACGAGGAGCTTTTCATATTCATCATGGCTTAAATGCTGTTTCATCAGAATAACTTCCTCAACCAAACATGAAAACAGGTCCTTTTGAATCTGTGCTGATGGTTTAATAGTATCTGAGACTTCTTTTGAATCGGGAATTGATTCTTCCTCTTCTTTCACGGAACCCATCTCTGCTCCGGTTAGCATTACGAATTCCTCATTTGAAAGCGCAGGAAAGCCTTTTTGTTCTAGCACGTTCATTCCTTCAACTTCGGATGACTCTTTTCGCTCATCAAGAACTAAATTCGCTGTTTCTTCCGTGAGCAAAGGTTCAATGATCTCTGTTTCTTTCAGCAAAACTTCGTACACTAAAGCATCCTTATGATGGAATCTAGATTCATCTTCAGTGAAAGGTTCCGTTATTTCATTGAAATCAAGCGTTTTCGGTATCCCCTCAGATTCTTGTGGCAAAATGCTTTCTCCGCCAGTTTTGAAAGTGTCTCTGTATTCCTCAAAATTCAGTAAAAGCATTTCTATTTCGCTTAATTCAGACTTCTGTCCAACATGTGTTTCATAACTGTTAAGCTCATGTACTCCCTGAATGCTTTCAGCTTTAAACAGGTCAATTGAATCCTCAATGGAAGACATCTGCATTTCGGGGATGATTTCAGTCAGATCATTAACCTCTGCTTCAAGCAAGATTTCCTCTATTTCTATTTCTGTTTCACCGTTTCCTAACACTGTATTTCCACTATTTCCCGAAGACAATTCATTATTTTCAATATATTGCGTCAGTTCTTCGGATTCGTTATTTTCATGCAATGCTTGGATCCTGTCATTGTCGATGTAGCTGCTGTAATCCATCGAATCCATTAAGAGCATTTCCATTTCGCTTAATTCAGACATCATTTCTGTATCCGTAGTTCCGCTGCCGATTACCACATTATAATCCTCGGCTGCTTTCACTTCCTGCATTTCCATATCCGCAGGCTTTGTCTGTTCAAGAGTTTGTTTTTCAGCAGGCCCCTGCAGATAAATTTCCTTAATCTCTTTTTCTTGCTTTACATTTCCAATTGTACCGATAAAAAAATCGCCCTTTACTTCAGGCTGTTTATAGGCACCGGTAAGAATGCGTCCTTCTGTCCCCTTCACATCTGCGAATATGTTGTCTTCAAAGTCGGCTGCTTCTGCCGCTGCTGCCAGTTCAGAGCTTGTATAATAGTGAATAGACCTTTTTTCAAATAAATAGGAAAATAGTACGATTAATAGAAGTAATATCAGGCCGGTCTGCCAGAACGGAAATACACCATCTGCAGCAATTCCCAAGACAGTAAAGAGAAGTGCAGCGGCGGCAATAACGTACTTCTCACGGGGCGCTAGTCCAAGCGGTGCAAAGTATAGAATTGGCAGAAGAATTATTAATCCAATGACCGCCAATACGGTTGCGGGAATCATCACATCTCTCCTTTATAAGACTAATTGACTAAAAATTTAGCGAAATAAGACAGAATTTGACTAAACATATTGTATAATAAAGTGAGTTATTTTGAAAGAAGGTGTAGGGGTGAATCTATTAAAAAAACATGAGAATAGTGAAAATGGACTAACCTTAATTGAAGTTCTCATTTCAATTTCCATTTTGGGCATTCTCTTGATCGTTTTTATGAGGTTTTTTCTCCAGGCAGGTACTTTTACAAATTTAAACGAGAAAAGAACTGTTGGAATTAATGTCGCTAGAAATGCGTTAATGTTCATGGAAAAGCAGAATTTTTTACAGGTAAAAAACGAATTTTCCAGCAATCAAGTGCTAAATCTGCAAATTTGTGATAATCACTATACATACTTTGACCAGTCAACTGCCATACCTTCGAACTGTCAGCTCATTAAAATTAACAATATTCCTTATAATGTAACGATTCAAACTACAGAGGATTTATCGAATAATCAAAGGGCAAATTATTATATTCCTTTGAAAGTGGAAGCGGGGTGGAAAATCAATGACAAAGATTATACTTCCAGCGTCGATGGAACCATTAAAAGCGAGGATCTCAGATAGCAAGGGAATAACATTGATTGAACTTTTAGCAACGGTTGCCATTATGGGAATTTTGATGCCTGTTATTTACGGGGCTTATATGACGGGGTATCAGGTCTATGAAAAGATTGCAGTACAGTCACAATTAAGAGAGGATGCCGATTATGTATCTTCCATGATGATGCAGGCTCTTTACTCACAACCATTTGATGATGTCTCACAGTGCCAGAGCCCTTCTGGATCCTGCCTTGAGATTAAACAAGACTATGAAACTAGCATTGATGCAGTTGGAAAAAGCAACTTATATGATATTACCCAAAAAACGGCCCAAGGGTCCTTCACCATCATCCAAACCATACCCGATGAAAATGGAGAAGAAATTAAGATAGGTAATACTCAGCTGCATACTGACGCTGATTTCACGGGGTCGACCTTTACTGTCCATTGTACAGAGGGAGACCAGGTTTCCGATTGCAAAAATGGAGGCACAATCGAGTTAAACCTTAAAGTCAGCAATGACAAAAATAATCAAACATTAAACCTAAATAGTGAATTCGGTTTTTAGAGTGGAGAGATAAGCCATGAGGTTAAATTCAAAGGGAAACGCACTTATTACTGTTTTGCTCGTAACCATAGTGTTAATGACGATCGGCTTGTCCATTGTGACAGCCTCCATACAGTCAGCTAAAAGGACGATGGTCCGTGATACGGATGTTAATATAACATATGATGGTGTAACGCTATTGGATCAAATAACAGCGGATTTTTCCCTTGCTCTCTCTGGGACAAACGCCCCGCTTGCAGTCAGTAACGTTACACCCTCCACTTTTTCCAATCAGATTGCAAACACACTTACAGCCATTATTAATCAGGATAACCAGGACAAGAATACCTGTTTACAGGTGGAGGATCTAAGCGGAAATAGCCCTTTTGAGCTGTATAATAACCATTCCCCTACCTGCATGGATGAAAAGTCTGCTGCAACAGAAACCTTTGGGCTTCCAGTAGATTCAACATTAACACGTGTTTTGGGATTTACAGCCGTTACAAAAACAGCCGAAGGGAGCGGTAAAGGGGTCATTTCACGGACTATTCGCAAAAGAATTATCCTTTCCCCATTGCCAAGCTTTTTGAAATACGCAGCAGGAACAAATGGGAATCTTGTTTTAAATGGTTCGCCCAATATCGTCGGCAATGTTTATGCAGAAAACTTAAAAATAAACGAAAAAGCAAATTACCAGGTAGGAAATAATCTCCTTCAAGCTGATTCTCCCTTTCCATCCATACATGGGGATCTATATTCTAATTCTGCAGGAGCTGCAGGAATATTGCCGATACTGCAGCCAAAAAATTTTTATTTAGGGAACGTTCCGGTTTTGAAGAATGACAGCCAATTCACCAGCATTGATTTTCCTGAAGCGATCCAATCAGAAGGACAAGCCATTCTTTCGGACAGTGCCTTGGGGATTGCCCGTTCACAGAATCTGACAAACGATATTAGTAACAGCCTTGAAAATAACTATCATTTTAGTACGATACAGGCTATTCCAGATATTCTTTGTCAAAAGAATATAAATAACATCTGTGCGAATACCATTACCTCTTCCAGTACAATCGGCAATGTCAGCCTGCCTGATTCAGGATATAAGCTGATCGACCAGAATTCTACCTCTCCTCTTTTGGTACCGGGCAATCTGGTTATCTCAAATACGAATACTGCTATGACGCTTGACAACCTGATTGTCAAAGGAGATTTGTATGTTATCGGCAACCAGGATATTTCGCTGAAAAATATTGCCGTAAGCGGCGATATCCATTTAATTAATTCAGGTGGAAGCATCTCGGTGAACGGACAGGTGTATGCAAAAGGCAATATTGATATTGAAGCAAGTCAGGCTGTTCATTTTTACACAAATCCTGTTGCTGGCGCTCAGCCATATTCCATTACGGCAGGTGGAAATATAGACATTTCTAATCAAGGCAGCCTATCCATTGATGGGGATATCATTGCCGGCGGCGCTGTTTCGGTGAACAGCTCTCATGACTCTGTTATTTCGGGAAAAATTTATTCCAATGGAAATTTAAGTATTATATCAACCAATTCTTCACTTTCTCTGCTTAATGATGTTGTTACAAATGGGCAACTTTCCTTTAAAGGAGACAGTAATGACCCAACAGGAGAAAATGATGCCATTATTTTTAACTCTGTAATTTACGCACAAGGAGATTCTACCATTTCTAACTTAAACATCTTGGGTGCAGATGGGAACAATGACGAACTGATCCTCCTAACAGGGGGAAAGCTCATGATTACAAGAATGAATGAATTTAGTAATTATACAGACTCGAATGAAAAGACTAATGACAATGGAATTCCGCCTGCTGATTCCAATATTAAGCCATTAAAGGCCTTCTTTTATACAGAACAGAATGCAGAGCTGTATGGAGTAGGATCCCTTTTCTATATAGATGGAGGCATCTTTGCCAAAGGGATAGCGACAGCAGATCAGTCCTTGCTTGACCTGCAAATCAATGCTGTCCGCGGAGACGTACATGCGATTAATGATGTTTCCGGTATTACAGCATCAGGACAAACAAACAAGTATTCCCGTTTTATCGTAGTCTACAACAAGGATGTGCTGCTAAAAAGGATTGATGCACTTCCAAAAGTGACAAATCTGACCTTATTCCCTGACCAATTAACGATTCAATAAAAATCATTTTAGCTTTTTCTCTGAAAAACAGCTTCAAAAAAGATAAAAAGATGCTGTATCCATAGATATCAGATGATTTTGGGTACAGCATCTTTTTTCCTGCTGGTTGATTTCCGCTGCAGGCACTCGCTTTCCGCGGGCAGTTAGGGAAGCAAGCTTCTGCGGGGTCTCCCCTAACACGCATATACCGAAGGAGTCTCGCATATCCACTCCAATCAACCTTGAAGGTCAACATAGATTTTTTTAGAGGCCACCCTATTATGTTCTTCCTTCCATATCAATTAGACAATAATGATTACCATAAGTCGGTTTGGCTTAATTTTTGAACCCGCATGAATTGATTTCATGGTAGCCTAGTCTAAAACAAAATAGAAAAATCCCCCTACCTTTTTCCTTTTTTTTTCAGTAGTAAAAAAGGATGACTCTATTCAGCGGCATAGTCCCGCTTTTTGAGTCACCCTCTTTTTCTTTTTACTCTTTCCTTTTACCACTTGCCATCTGTTGAAGAGCCTGAGCTTCCGCCGCCACCGGAGGACCCGGCAGGATTTACTTGAATAACGGCTGTATCTGATAAATTAGCATTATCAGAGGATATAGCCTTAATGGTGGAATATCCTGATTGCAAGGCTTTTAGATACCAGGTTCCATCTGTACGTTGAACGATCGTGACAACACTATTATTTGTCGCTGTAACACTCTTAAGATTTTTATTCGTCGCGTTGGATGGATTAAAGATTATACTAGGATTAAGCTCCAGCGTATCGCCAACATTTAATGTGTATTTAGGCTGTGTAAATTGCATACCGGTAAGAGCAATATACGGATTCTGAACCGTAATAGGTACACTGACCTGAATATTCGAGCCATCAACCGATTTAATAATTAAGGTCGCAGTACCTGCCGACTGCCCAAGGATTGTATTATTATTAACCAGAGTGGCCACCGTTTGGCCGGCAGGATTCTGAATGGAATAATTCAAGGTTTTATTTAGTGCATCCGATGGTGACACGGTTACGGTAAATCCTAGAGATGAGCCAGCAAGGAGGCTTATCGGATTAGGCGAAACAGAAATGGAGCTAACAAGCCTTTGAATGACAATCGATTTCTCTACTGGAGTCTGATCTGGAGAAAATCCCCCTGTTGCCCGTATATCCACCTTAACATTCCCTAAATATCCGCTAGGGATGGATATGGTACCGCTTGGATCAAATGCAGTCCAGCTCGTACTTCCCGTATCAGATGTAATGCTGTATTCATATACTACATTTTTACCGCCAACAAGATTAGTAACCTTAAACGATACTGGTCCTGCTGTTGTATCCCCATTTGCAAGTATTTTTCCTGTCGGAGTCTCATTCAGCTGAAAGTCCGGTCTAAGATACAGATAACCTGTTGATTGATCGTTATAGGTAATTTGGATTTTTTGGCCGTTAACCAAAGTCATTCCCATAATCGGTTTGGCAGGGAGATTCGCATCTGAAGCCTGCGTTTCAGACACAATTTGTCCTATTGTATATCCATTGCTGTTCGTTGTACTTATTTTCTGCAGTGCCCCTGAATAATCTCCGGTATAGCAAAAATTACTGTCATTTATATTTACCTTCATATTTACTTTTGATGGAGGACCGCTCAGCGTTATAGTTTGCTGACCAAATCTCGAGTCTGAATATGTCATTGTTGAGTTTGGGATGGTTGTGCTCGATTGAGCCCAATCTGCTTTTAAAGTAACATCAAATGTAAAGTTAGTCAGATCAAAACTGCCATTTTTATACCCTATTGTAGAAGGAATGGTAATTTGAACAGCTTGTCCTGAAGCAGTACTAATCTGATTGGCTGTTGCACTTCCTAAAAAACTATTCCCGCTTTTTATGGTTAATTGGCTGCTTGCAAGAGATATACCGGCCGGTAAAGGCTGTATCATGGTAAAAGTATTTAAATTTCCCGCAGCAGCAGTATTCACAAGTCCTGTGGGAGTTATAGAATATTCAACCTGAAACTGATTTAATTCAGAATCAGTTGTGCCCTGTTTAATCAAACTCTCCGGAGGATTATGAACCGTATTCAGTGATACTGTACTATTGAATGTCGCCGCCATATCATTTGTTACATTAACAGTTATAGGAGATTGTGATTTCGTAACCTGATTTCCATTTAGGTCTGTATAATTTAATTTAATATTATCAAAAGTGTAAGTACCTGTACTGCTGAATGTTAGAGGCAAAGAATCATCTATTTCATTTGGAGTCGGACTCTTGTTTATTGGATAGCTGAAGTTAAAGTTTATATGGGCTACATTATTGCTGTCAATATAGGCATCCGAACCCGGAACTACTTGAACAGTATTTTTGTACTTACTAAGATCAATCGTTACTTCTCCGCTTATGGAAGGAGCGGTGAATTTGGATGTAATGTCTGCGAAGAGTGAAGAAAGATTACTAGGATCACCAGGAACTGCATAGCCTCCTGTTTTTTTGGACATGTTATCCAAAAGCTGAAAATTAACATCCCCTTTTTGCGCAAGAGCAAAACTGTACATTGTTATTTTATTTGCAGCAAGATTGTCTGCAGATGCCAGAGCCTGACTGTCAATAACAGACTGTATATAATTATAATCTGTGCTTAACGTTGTATTTTTATTATTTATTACAGCAACTTCACTTGCAGTATTATTTGAGTAAAGAGTATATGTTACAGGTGTATTGGTGTAGGTATTTTTATTGTAAGTAATTGTTTCATTTCTTTGAAGGGAAGTAGGTTCTCCATCTGTTAAAAAAATAATATATTTCTTTGTATTAGCTGATGTACTTGTTGAACTAGATATTAAATCGAGTGGCTGGCTATAGTTTGTTCCTCCATAACTAACAGAATCCAATCCATTAATCATAGTTTGAATATTAGTTATCCCTGTAGCGGGTTTTACCTCTCCCAGCTGACAACCACCAAACCAATAATTCCCAGTACAGTAACTGTAGAACTTATCACTTATAGTAGAGTCGAAAGGAATAAAAGTATACTGATCTAGAGGTTGAGAGTTTTGGCTAAAATAGTTCAATGCCTGAGAAAGGGCATTCTTTGCGGTTGTATCCTTTCGGGCACCATTGTATACATCGCTCATCGACCCCGATGTGTCCTCAACAAAATATACAGCTATCGGCTGTCTTTGTTCATTCGTTGCCATTCCCTTCGGAAAAATACTGACATTCAAATTTCCATTTGCTTTTCCCCCTGCCGGTAAAATATAGCTGGTTGCTGAAGGCTGTACACTAAAATCCACCGATGGAGCGGCTGTGGTTGCAGCAGCACTGGGAGCCGGCTGATAACCTATGGAGATAACAAATAAAAAAATCAGTAATAATCCTGCTTTGCTGAGATTTGGTCGCATCTCGTTCTCCTCTTTTATACTATTTTTAGCAATAGTAGAATGATATGGATAATTATATCAATCTACCCATAAATTTTATAGTACTTTTGACGGAGGTATCGATAATTTTTTTCATCATTAAAGTTCTTTTCCCAATCTTTTTATTCTTTTGGTCAAGGGATGCCGTTGTATTGCTTGTAATTTTGTTCAACTTATAAGTCCAATTGAAAGCACCCTTTAAATAAAGGATATCTTCGCATGAATTGTAGATTTAAGTAGAAGACATCATTCCGTATGTTGTCTGTATTCGTGGTATCTTTTCGTAAGCAATTTACATCTTTTATACTAAATCTTGATTTTTAAATCACTTTTTTGTGTTAATTAGAAGCAAACTTTACGAAAAGATCCTAGATAAAAATAAACCTGCAAAAAAACAATGCTTGATTTTTTGCAGGCTCTCATACTATTTATTAAGCTTTGACATACTCTGCCACACGGTTTTTTCCCGCGCGTTTCGCCCCAATGTACAGGGCACGGTCGGCATGCCTTATTAGAGAAAGGCCATCCTCTGCATCTTCTGGTGCAGCTGCTACGCCAATACTGACCGTCACATCCACTTGAATTTGGGTATAGTCCTCATCAAGTGAATCGTGAATCGTAAAAGAACGATTTGCAATGGTACCTCTTATTGTTTCGGCTAAGTGAAGAGCAGCACTCTTTTCCATATCAGGCAGCAAAATAACAAATTCCTCGCCTCCGTAGCGGGCAACCGTCCCCTGCTCCCCAATAAGGCTTTTAATTCTTGCAGCCATTTTCACTAAAATTTCATTCCCCGATTGATGGCCGTATGTATCGTTGATCTTCTTAAAATCATCAATGTCCAACATGATCAAAGAAAGGCACCTGCGTGTTTTTTTAGCAAGCTTTCGAAATTCGGCTGTTAATAAATTTTCAAAATAGCGATAGTTGTAAAGCTTTGTCAGGGAGCAGTGCTCACTCATGCTTTTCGTAATTTCGTGGTGGCGTGCGTTCATAAGTGCAACTACAAAATACGAGCAAAGAATATCAAGAATTGCCAATTGGTATTTTTCATACATATTTTTTCGTGTAGACCCGAGAAAAAGGACCCCCTCAACGCTTTGATTTTTAAATATAGGCACACAAAGGATGCTTTCCAGGTTTTCAGGAACATATCCTTCTATCTCATCTTTCCATTCCGACTTTTCCCTATACAAAACGGCTTTTCCTGTACCCCACACTCTTCCGGCAATTCCCTCATTTTTTCTTTGAGGAGAAAAATCTCCCTTCCATTGCTGGCCATGCTCTACTCCTCGCAGCAAAATCAGTTCATTATTAATAACGTCTAATATATACGCATAGTCTACTGTCAGGGTTTGTGAGATTTTCTGAATAAAAAAATCCAGAACCTCACCCACCTGCCATATCTCTGTTAACTGGTGCCCAATCTCTGCTGCTTTTTGCAAATACTCATTTACACGTTCAGAAGAATTATATAAACGGAGAATTAACGAAAAACTGACAAATGGAACACCGATTAGTATAAAAGAACTAACACCAATATATTGGTTTAAATAATACAGGCTTAAACTTAATGGAATGACCATCATCACCGTAAACAAATCCCAAAGAGTGTCACTGCCCACCACTCTTTTCTTCAATTTAAAAATACGACTGATGGTTTGAATCAAAGCAGCATTTAAAATAAAATAAACGCATTGATATACAATTAAAGGAAATAAATCTCCCGACAGGCTGGCTTGTCCGGTTCTCCCACCCATCACATAATACGCTAAGCCGCTAAATACCGATACGATAAGGAAAATAAGCGAATTTACGAAGTACCGAAATAACTCATCCTTCCTTCTTCTTAAGGATAAGGATAGAACAATAATAGAAAATTGTATAAGGACCAGGTCAAAAAACAAGCCATAGGTCAAAAAGCCTGCAAGAGTAATCCATGCCACCAAGAAGATAGGCGTTTCGTTAATAATGATGGGAAAATAAGAAATCACTCCTACTAACACCATAAAAGACAGCACTGTCCATATCGTTAATGAGTGAGGCGGAAAAAAATGAAAAGCTAGAAAAAAACCTGCTGGCACAAGAGCAACCCAACTTAAAAGAAAAAACATTTTTCTAGCAGCAGTAAATTTCATTTGAATCCTTCTCTCCGTTTAGTAAATTTGTCATGGTTTTTAAGATATTTTACCAAAAAAACAGACCTAAGTCATTAAATATTTCGAAATCTCTACCAATTCTTGTTTTTGCGAGCATTTTAAAAAAGAATTTTTTTCATATAATGCTTTACTTCAGAAATAAAATAAAGTGACCCCGAAATAACCAGCATTTCCTCTTCTTTTAAATCCTTTAGAAGTTCTTTTAACAGGCTTTTATAGTCCTCTGCTGCTGTTGCATTTTGAAAGCCGCTTTTTTCCAAAAGCTGTTCGGCACTCGAGGCCCTCTCGTAATCAAATTCTGTAAAATAGTAGTTTCCATCCAGCTGCTTTAGCTCTTTAAACATATCTGTCAGGTCTTTGTCCCTTAATGCAGCAAAAACAATCTTCTTCTTATAGGAAGCATAATGTAGTTGAACTGCCTTCCTCATTGCTCTGACACCCTCCGGATTATGGGCACCATCCACCAGCACGAGAGGATTTTTGTGCAGAACTTCCATTCTTCCAGGCCAAAAACCCTTTTTCAAGCCATTCCGTATGTGTTCTTCGGAAACAGAAAGACAGACTGCTGCCATCACAGCAAGGGATGCATTCTCAATTTGATGGACTCCAAGCATGGATATGGCTAAATCGTTATATTGCAAAGCCCCGTGTGTGAAGCTAAACTGCTCCCCTTCAGGCAGGACCGATTCTTTTGACACTATAAAGTCTTTGTTTTTTTCAAAAATAGTTACATTCAGCTGTCTTGCTTTCTCATAGAAAACCTTTAATGCATCCTCTTGAGCAGCTGCTGTAATGAGCGGGATTCCTTCTTTCATAATACCCGCTTTTTCTGTAGCTATTTCAGAAATGGTATTCCCCAAAATATTCATGTGATCCCACCCGATATTGGTAATCACTGTGAGGATGGGACTCAAAATGTTTGTTGAATCCAGGCGTCCGCCTAACCCTACTTCAAATATAGTGAAATCAACAGGGTTCACTTCACCAAAATAATAGATAGCCATGCATGTAATGATTTCGAATTCAGTAAGGCTTCCCAGGTTTGTCATTTCCAGTTCTTCTGCAAGGGGTTTGATTACCGTGACCAAATGAACAATTTCATCATCAGCAATAGGTTTGCCATTCACACTAATTCGTTCATTAAATTCTTCAATATAGGGAGAGGTAAAGGTGCCTACTTGTTTTCCTGCCTCATTCAGGATGGAACGTATATACGTAACGGTGGATCCTTTTCCATTGGTCCCTCCGACATGAACAACCTTAAGATTCCTTTCCGGGTTTCCAAGCTTATTCATTACCCAGTTCATCCTGTCAAGACCAGGCTTAATGCCAAATCTTAAACGGGAAGAAATCCAATGAATCGCTTCCTCGTAGGAATTTATCATATCCATCACCTATTTTCATTTAAATTGCACGCAAAAATCAGCCATCTTTAAGGGTGTCAGATTGGCCGCAAACGTTTATTATCACCATTTATATTAAGGAGGAAATTGAAAACAATTCCCTCCTTAAGTTAGAAGCAAAAACAAAATGTTATTCGCCCTTTAGTTCGTTAATTCTCTCTTTAACAGCTGCCTGTTTTTCAAGATAATCTCTTTCTTTGGCTTTTTCTTCGTCAACAACGCTTTGTGGGGCCTTGCTCACAAATTTTTCATTGCCTAGTTTTTTCTGGACGCGCTCAACTTCTTTCGTCCATTTCTCTAATTCTTTTCCAAGCCTTGCAAGCTCTTCTTCTATATTAATTAATCCCTCAAGCGGCAAATAAAGCTCTGCACCAGTTACAACAGCTGTCATAGCTTTCTCAGGTGCCGAAGCATCAACAGACACCGTCAGCTCCTCCGGATTACAGAACCGTACAATGTAGGCTTGATTGTTCGATAGGGAAGTTAAAATTTGTTCATCTTTTGCCTTAATGATTAATTTAATTTTTTTGCTTAACGGAGTGTTTACCTCTGCACGGATATTGCGTACTGCGCGGATAATATCCACAAGGAGCTTCATTTCTTCAGCTGCTGATTCATCATGCAATTCCTCTTTGAATTCCGGCCAGCTTGCAATGGTAATGGACTCCCCTTCATGAGGAAGGTTTTGCCATATTTCCTCGGTAATGAATGGCATAAACGGATGAAGCAGTCTCATCGTATTATCTAAAACATAAGCCAGAACGGAACGAGTCGTTTTCTTAGCTTCCTCATCGTCGCCATATAAAGGCAATTTGGCCATTTCGATATACCAGTCACAGAAGTCATCCCAGATGAAGTTATAGAGCGCACGGCCTACTTCCCCGAATTCATAACGGTCTGCCAGCTTTGTAACAGTATCAATGGTTTCATTTAATCTTGTCAGGATCCATTTATCCGCAACCGATTTTTTCCCGCTTAAGTCAATTTCATCATACTTAAGGCCTTTCATGTTCATCAATGCAAAGCGGGAAGCATTCCAGATTTTATTTGCAAAGTTCCAAACGGATTCAACTTTTTCGTAACTAAAGCGCAAATCCTGTCCAGGAGAGCTGCCTGTTGTCAAGAAATAACGAAGTGAATCAGCACCGTATTTCTCGATAACATCCATCGGATCTACTCCATTGCCGAGAGATTTACTCATTTTTCGGCCTTGTTCATCCCTGACAAGTCCATGAATCAGAACATCCTTAAACGGACGTCTGCCTGTAAATTCAAGTCCCTGGAATATCATCCTGGATACCCAGAATCCAATAATATCATAGCCGGTTACAAGGCAGTTTGTCGGATAATAACGGTTGAAATCAGGTGCTTCTGTATCTGGCCAGCCCATTGTGGAAAATGGCCATAAAGCGGAGCTGAACCAGGTATCGAGCACATCTGAATCCTGCTCCCAATTTTCAGAGTCACTAGGATCCTCCATACCTACGTATACTTCTCCTGTTTCTTTATGGTACCAGGCAGGAATCCGATGTCCCCACCAAAGCTGTCGAGAAATACACCAGTCGCGTATATTTTCCATCCAGCGCATATAATTTTTTTCAAAACGGTCCGGTACAAAGTGAACCTTGGTTTCTGATTCTTGAAGCTCAACAGCCGCATCTGCTAAAGGCTGCATTTTAACAAACCATTGAGTGGATAAATACGGCTCTACTACCGCACCGCTGCGTTCTGAATGGCCTACTGAGTGCAGGTGTTCTTCAATTTTAATAAGGACGCCCTGCTCTTTAAGATCCTTCACCAGCTGCTTACGGCATTCAAAACGGTCCATTCCATTGTATTGAAGAGCTTTTTCATTCATGGTTCCGTCTTCGTTCATAACAAGAATTCTTTCAAGATTGTGGCGGTTGCCGATTTCAAAATCATTCGGGTCATGGGCCGGTGTAATCTTTACTGCGCCTGAGCCAAATTCCATATCTACATAATCATCGCCAACAATGGGAATTTCACGTCCTGTAATCGGCAGGATAACGGCTTTACCAATTAAATGCTTATAGCGGTCATCTTCAGGATGAACAGCTACAGCTGTATCCCCAAGCATTGTTTCAGGGCGTGTTGTCGCAATTTCAATATAGCCCGTTCCATCTGAAAGCGGGTATTTCATATGGTAAAATGCGCCTTGGACATCCTTATAAATAACCTCGATGTCGGATAGAGCGGTTTTTGCTGCCGGATCCCAGTTGATAATATATTCTCCGCGATAAATCAGACCTTTATTATAAAGGGAAACAAATACTTTACGGACCGCATCTGACAGTCCCTCATCCAGCGTAAACCTTTCACGGGAATAATCCAGACCCAATCCAAGCTTCGACCATTGCTGGCGGATAAAATCTGCATATTCCTCTTTCCACTTCCAGGTTTCTTCTACAAATTTTTCACGGCCTAAGTCATAGCGTGATATTCCCTGACTGCGAAGCTTCTCATCCACCTTTGCCTGTGTTGCAATTCCTGCATGGTCCATTCCTGGCAGCCATAGGACATCATAGCCCTGCATTCTTTTCATTCTTGTTAAAATGTCTTGCAAGGCTGTATCCCATGCATGGCCCAGGTGAAGCTTACCAGTGACGTTTGGAGGAGGAATAACGATTGTATAGGGCTCCTTCTCCACATCGTTCTTCGCTTCAAAAAACTTTCCTTCAAGCCACCACTGATAACGGCCTTTTTCAATGGATGCCGGGTCATATTTTGTCGGCATTTTCACTTCATTTGTTTCCATTTCGTTCATCCCTTTCCTGTTTGGTACCCAAAAAATACAAAAGCTCCCCTCGTCAAAAGGACGAAGGGAGCGAATTTCGCGGTACCACCTTTTTTCACAGATACAAACAAAACAGGATGCCTGTATCTGGCTCTTGATGAGGTAACGGCTCTTCACCGGCTTCTGCTACTAAGTGGTTCACAAAAACTGCTCATGGGCGACTTTCCAACATTACCGGCATAGGAAATCTTTCAGCAGATGATTTCCCTCTCTAAAAGCGGAATCGGTTGTACTCTTCCCAGTCATTGCATTTCTTTTCATTTATTTATACTTTATAGTATCCAATTTTCATTGTTCCCGTCAATTATTTATTGCCCATTTTATAAAAAATATTCATGGACCTGGGTAAAAGACACAGAATTTATTTTCTATCATAGATTAAATACAGAATCTCTTGCAAGAAGGTGAAATTGTGAAGAATAAATTTAGTTTTAATAAATATACACTTCAAACCTGGGGAAGAAACATCAGGGGTGTTTGCAGGCAGCTGATTATTCCTTTTGCCATCTTTCAAGGAATACGTACTATTTTCTTTCCTACAACCTTTGATGTATTATTGCTGGCCATTTTTATTCTCGTTGCCTTAGGTTATCACTACGAATGGTTTTAATTATTTGAATGCCTGTTTTAATTTTAATATTTAACAAAGACGGTAGTTACTCAAATTTTTTATTCATAAGGCTACCCTATAAAAATCTTATTTCGAGTTTGTAGCATCAAACCAAACGGCCTCTGCTAATAATCATTGCCTTAACCTGTGGGTGAAAGAACAAATTTTCATGCGCCATCATGTGAATTTGATTAGCATGGTGGTTTTTGCTAAAGGATACTGTTGTTTTTTAGCTCATTCGTGTGAAACGGCCGTTTCACACGCCTTTCAGCATAGCTGAAAGGTTACAGTAAAGAAAGAAACCAAAAGCAAACAAGTTTGCTTTTGGTTTCTTTCTTTACTGTAAAATGAACTAAAAAACGAGCAGTTATCAAAAATCGAATGAACTTTACAGTTTGCAATTTTTATGAGTTAAATAAATACTTTTCACCATAAAAAATAGCCCTTTCCTTTGAATATACGATAGGAAGGGGCATTTCATTATTCAGGACTTGGCGGCGGCGCCATCTTCATCACTACATATTCGGAATTTTTCAAAAGCCAAAACTCTTTTTGGAATTTTTTCACAAACCGAAGCTCCGTTTTATTGCTCCTTTTAAAATAATAGTCCTGAACAGTTTCAACAATAGAGCCGGGATGGGCAAGATAACTTAGGAATAGCAGCTTTTCGTCACTTCTGAATGGGAAATAACGAAAATAGGTATTGATCCATTCAATCGTGTCATCGTATTGTCCAGGCTGTGCATGCAATCTTCTCACTAAAAAAGGAAGCAAATCATGGATAGGAGAAGCGATTTTTGAATCTTCGAAGTTTGTAAAATAACCATATCCTTTATCATCGTATAAAAAATGCTCAATCGAAACCTTCCCATGGGTCATAACCGTTCTTCCTTTAGTATCCTCTTTGGATACTTCGAGCCACTCCTCCAGTTTGGTTTTTGAAAAAGTCATTGCTTGATTTATACTTTGATAATAATTGCAAAACATGAGTTCAAACGGTGACATATACCATTTTCTTTCACAGTACTCCAAAAATTCTTCAAAGAACTCTCCTTCTCTTTCCCATTGCTCTACCGTTCTTTCATAATGCTCCTCTCTTGCTTCACTGGTGACGGCGATATCCTTTACAGACAAAGTGTGAAGCCTTGCCAGCTCCCTGAACATTTTTTGATGCTTGGCAAAGCGGTCTTCCTTATCCTCATTGGAAAGCCACGGCATTAAATAATACAGTGATCGTTCTTCAAGAATGGCATACCTTCCATCAAGAGTTGGAAAGATAGGAACAATTCGATTAAAGCCCCTTTGATAAAGAAGCTGAACGTTCCGTACAAAGTCGATGCCGCTTGTGGGAGAAATGATCTTCAAGGCATAGATTCCATTCTGTGAATAAACCTTGTATATTTTTCCGTATCTTTCAATATGGGGGTGATTTAATCCGTACTCCTTTAAAATTCGGACAATATCATTGTTTTTGTTTTCATTCATTCCATCACCTGCTTAAAAAATCAACCAGCGGATTTTAAGAAAAGCGAAAGCACCCTGCTCATCGGTGTACGGATTTCATAGTCCCCGACTGAGATAAAGGGAAGACAGCGAGGCCGTTCAGGAGCTGCTGTTGCCTTATCTTAGTGAGAGGACTTAGAAATCCGCTATCCGATAGGATCTGGAGCCAAACAGAGACTACATGGGTTACATAAATTTTCCAAAAAGGATATACCATCATAACATAATGGAAAAATTGAAAGGGAATAATAAAATCCTGTTAACACTTGACTCTGGGTTAAGAAACGGCTATTTTCTCACCACTGCATAGGAAGGTATGTATAATACCTGCCCTTCATGAACATCCTGGGTTAAGTCTAAATGATTCATTCTTAGAATCTGTTGAACATTAATATCATACTTCTCTGCTAAATAATCCAATGTCTCTCCATGCTGCACAATACAAACCTTTAGTTTTGCCGGTGCTTCTTCCTCTTTTCTAGCAAAGAAGTCTGTTAACGATATAGATTCATACTTATCCTTCTTTTTTGGTTTTTTCTCTTTTTCTTGTTTTTCTTCACCAGATTCCTCTTTCTTGCTAAGAGAGTCCTCATATTGATTTTTCTGAGAAGAAGAAGATTCCTCCTGATAATAATCCTGATGATCATAGTGAGATTGCTTCTCGTCACGATAAATCGTGGAAAGGTCATATTCATTATGCAGGTGCCCGTTCTCCTGCTCATTTGAAAAAGTAATAGACACTTCATTTTCTTCATGGTCATGAAGCGAGTCAGGGGCATCTGCTTCAAATTCCAGCTTGCGTTTAGCTTCTGCAGTAAATGGTTGGTATAAATCTTCATCCTCATTTTTATCTTCTGAATCTTTATCTGTAAAGCGTAATTCAGATGGTTCATTTTGGTTGACAAGCGGGATCAGTTCAACTTCTTCATATTCATCCAGTTCTTCAATGGGTTCAGCCTCTAATGAAATATCGCGATTTAGAGGCTCATATTCATACTCCTCGGCATCATATGTTTCTTCGTGCCCATACTCCAGCTTTGGATGCTCCTGATGATAATAGGCCTCTTCTTCAGTATGGTCATTTACGAGACCGTAGATAGTAATGTCAGCATTGAGCTTTAAACATCCTTTTTCAGGAAAGACATAGTCAAAAGAATCGATATGAACATCTACAGCCTCCAATTGCTCTATTCGCTCTTTCGGAATAGTGACATCCACGGGAAAAAGATGATAAAATTCAAAGCTTTCCTCTTCTTCGTGATATCTTATCTCATCTACATATGTTCCCTGGAAATCTGGGTAATCTTCTGTATAACTCGATTCTGATTTGAATTCACCAGCCAAACGCAAAGATCCTTGAATCAAGATATATTCCTCTTGTTCAAGAATAGAAATTTCCGGGTCTAAAGAAATGGACAATAGCTCTTCTACTTCCTGTCCTCTTTTAAACCAAATGGATTCTTCTAATGAAAATCGTAAAGACGATTGATTTTGAGACATAATGGATTTCCTCCCTTCGGATCCAATACAATAAATGACTATGTCATTAAAACTGTATGAGATAGGGAGAGGAAATATGATTCGTAATACGTGAACAGATTCTTTTTTTTTACATGGATCTTTTTTTAAATATATATAAAGCTCTCCTGCCAGAATATTGCGTCCCTTCCGCTTCAATCAACTTTTCGATCAATTTCAGCATTCGTTTTAACCAAAACACTGGTTACGCCTTGATTCTCCTGGTGGTGATTTCCACTGCAGGCATATGCTTTCTACGATATGGCTGGGAGCCTCCTGGTTAAATAATAAAATTATGCTTATATCCAAAAAAACCATCTAAAGATTAACGGGGTCTGTTTTCGAGTACTAATATTTAAAAAGTTAATTGTATGGGCCACCAAATCGCAGTGATTATGGTTGCCCTCTATTTATTGATATAAAGCCATTTTAATACAGAAATATATGTAAGGTGAAAATCCCTTGCTTTTTGATATACGAATTTAGGTGCGATTCTTAGGATCCCTAATCCAAATTCATTAGCAAAAATCTTATTAAATCAATGGTTTTGTAGTATTTCAATAAAAAATGGTCCTGCGAATCACAGGACCATTTCATATCTATTTTGGATATTAAGTAGGGTGCGTTTAAAGATTTTGTACTTCAAAACAGAACCCGCTATCCAAAGATGTTTTTTTGTTAATGTCTATTATAAATGAGGGCTTTATCCTCTTATCCTGCTGAAGGATTTTTCTGCTGCTTCAATGGTCTTTTGAATATCTTCATCGGTATGTGCAGTGGATAAGAAAAGACCTTCAAATTGAGACGGAGGCAAGAAAACACCATTCAATGCCATTTCACGGTAATAAGCAGCAAATAACTCCAGATCTGAAGTCTTTGCCGTATCATAGTTGAAAACTTCTTCGTTTGTCAGGAAAAGGCCGATCATGGATCCTGCCCGGTTAAAGGTATGTGGAATATCATATTTTTTTGCAGCTTTTGAAATGCCCTCTTCCAGTTTATCTGCCTTTTTCCTGAACTCTTTATACGTATCTGGTGTCAGCTGGCTCAGCGTTTCATATCCAGCAGTCATTGCTAATGGATTTCCTGACAGTGTACCCGCCTGATAAATAGGACCGCTTGGCGCAATTCTTTCCATTATCTCTGCTTTCCCACCGAATGCCCCAACCGGAAGACCTCCGCCAATCACTTTGCCCAGGCATGTTATATCAGGTGTAACCCCAAAATAGCCTTGAGCACATTGATAATCCACTCGAAAGCCTGTCATGACCTCATCGAAAATCAATAAAGAGCCGTACTGAGTGGTGATGTCCCGGAGCCCTTCCAGAAATCCCGGCTTTGGCGGCACAACGCCCATGTTTCCTGCTACTGGTTCCACAATTATGGCTGCGATATCATCCCCGAACCGGCTAAAAGCATAACGTACACTTTCCAGATCATTGTACGGCACGGCAATGGTATTCTTTGCAATACCTTCCGGAACACCAGGACTGTCAGGAAGACCAAGCGTCGCCACTCCGGATCCGGCTTTAATTAAAAGGGAATCCCCATGTCCATGGTAGCAGCCTTCAAATTTCATTATTTTATTGCGGCCAGTATACCCCCTTGCAAGGCGGAGAGCACTCATGGTCGCTTCCGTGCCGGAAGATACCATACGAACAATCTCAATAGAAGGCACGCGTTCCTGCACTAATTTTGCAAGTTTATTCTCGATTACAGTCGGTGCACCAAAGCTTGTTCCCATTTCAGCGACTTTTTTTATCGCATTAACTACACGTTCATTCGTGTGGCCAAGAATAAGCGGTCCCCATGATAAAACGTAATCAATGTATTCATTGCCATCAATATCATAGATTTTAGAACCTTTTCCCCGTTCCATAAAGATAGGATCCATATGGACAGAACGAAAGGCACGCACAGGGCTGTTAACCCCTCCCGGCATTAAAGTAACTGCCTCTTCATAGGCTTTTTTGGATTGATCATATGAGCGCATTCTACATCCTCCGTATGGGAAAAGCACTGATTCAGCCAGTGCTTTTATTCCCTTAAATTTATTCTGCTAACCAGCGTGCTGCATCCTTGGCATGATAGGTCATAATAAGATCGGCTCCAGCCCGTTTCATGCTTGTAAGAATTTCTAAGACAATGGTCTTTTCATCGATCCAGCCATTTTGTGCAGCAGCTTTAACCATTGAATATTCTCCACTTACATTATACGCTACAACCGGCACATTAAACTCGTTTTTCACATCTCTCATGATATCAAGATAGGATAAGGATGGCTTGACGATAATAAAATCAGCCCCCTCTTCCATATCTGATTGAGCTTCTCTCAATGCCTCCAGCCTGTTTGCAGGATCCATCTGATAGGATTTGCGGTCCCCAAATTGAGGTGCGCTTCCGGCTGCATCTCGAAATGGACCATAAAAAGCGGAAGCATATTTAACAGCGTAGGACATGATTGGGATATCCTCAAAGCCTGCTTCATCCAGCCCTTTTCGAATTGCTGCAACGAAACCGTCCATCATGTTGGATGGCGCAATAATATCCGCTCCTGCCTTTGCCTGGCTGACAGCTGTTCTGGCAAGCAGGTCAAGACTTGGATCATTTAAGATTTTTCCTTCTTCAATCACACCGCAGTGTCCATGGTCTGTATATTCGCAAAGACATGTATCAGCAATAACCATTACTTCCGGATAGCCTTCTTTAATCAGCCTTGTTGCTTCCTGAACGATGCCATGGTCATGATACGCCTCTGAGCCAACTGCATCCTTTACAAGCGGAATACCAAATAAGAGAACGGACTTTATTCCTAGAGCTACCACTTCATCCATCTCTGTCTTTAACTGATCAAGCGATAATTGCTCTACTCCAGGCATGGACGGGATAGGGTTTTTAATATTTTCACCTTCTACGACGAAAATTGGATAAATAAAATCTTCCACTTTCACATGCGTTTCACGGACCATTGCTCTTATTGTGGCATTGGAACGCAGTCTTCTATGGCGTTTAAATTGTAGTTCATTCATTTTGTTTGTTCCTCCCTGACAGAATATATTCTTTCAAGCTTTCAATCATTGCATCCATTGTATGGACAGCCGGAGTTAAGGAAGCTCGATAACCATAAGCTTCAACAGCTCTTGTAGTAGCTGGTCCAATACTGACAATCTCCATGCCTTCCGGAAAGTCGGCCTTTATGATTTCCAATACTTCTATGAAATGATGAAAAGCAGACGGAGAAGAAAAAAGAGCAAAATCAAACGAAATGGATAACAGTGCATCTTTCATTCTCTCTATACTTTTTTCCGGGAGAAAGGTTGTATAAACAATCCATTCTTCCACATGGATTTTCTTTTCTAACAAGCTTTTCGCTATAAAATTATTTGCAAGATTTCCTTTTGGAATCAGCACTCGGCCAGGGGCAGGGCAGCTTGTAAGAAATTCTGCTGCAAAGTCCCTGGCAGTAAAGGAAGATGGCATAAAGTCAGCTTGAATCCCAAAATGTTTTCTAAGATACTCTCTCGTTTTGCTTCCTATAACAGCAAATTTCAAAGACTTTTGATGATAAGGCAAGTCTTTTACCTGTTCAAAAAAATAGCGTACACCATTCTTGCTTGTAAAAATCACCCAATCGTAGGTGAATAACTCTTTTTTAAACCCAGCCTCTTTCACGCCTGTTTGAGGCTTAAAATCAATAAGGGGGATAACAAAAGGTGTCCCGCCAAGTTTTTCCACTTGGTCAAAAAGCTTTTTCCCCTCTCCTGATCCCCTTGTAATAAGCACTTGCTTGCCATCAAGAGGCAGGGTCATTAGTGATCCAGCTCCTGTTTCACTTTATCTATTAATTCCTTCGCCCCATAGCGGTTTAAAGCAGCGGCGGCCATCTTTCCGACCTGTTCAGGATCTTTACCGACTATTCTTTCTTTAAAGATTTTCTTTCCATCCGGTGATGCTACAAGACCATTAAGAGATATCTCTCCATCTTCGGAAAGAGAGGCATAGCCTGCGATTGGCACCTGGCATCCCCCTTCCATTTCCGCAAGAAAGGCCCGTTCTGCTTTAACCGTAAGGTCTGTCGCTTCCGATGTCAATTTAGCTAATTGATCTAGTAATTCCTGATCATCCTTCCGGCATTCAATTGCCAGGGCACCCTGCCCAACAGCTGGCAGGCATATTTCCGGATCAAGGAATTCAGTGACAGTGTCCTCACTCCAGCCCATCCGTTTTAACCCGGCAGCAGCTAAAATGATGGCATCATAATCCTCGTTTTGAAGCTTTTCCAAGCGTGTATCAATGTTACCGCGAATCCACTTAATCTCCAGGTCAGGACGACGGGATAACAGCTGTGCTCCGCGTCTAAGGCTGCTTGTGCCGACCACCGCTCCTTTTGGAAGATCATGTAAAGAAAACTTTTCTTTCGAAATTAAAGCATCTCGATGATCTTCCCGCGGAGGCACACAGCCAATGGTCAGATAATCCGGCAAAACGGCAGGCATGTCTTTCATGCTATGGACAGCCATATCAATTTCTTTATTTAAAAGCGCCTGTTCAATCTCCTTCACAAAGAGACCTTTGCCGCCCACTTTAGATAAGGTTACATCAAGGATTTTATCACCCTTTGTCACTATTTCTTTAATTTCAAATTCAAATGGAACGCCGAGCTGTTTCAGTTGGTCTGCCACCCAATTTGTCTGAGTAAGCGCCAGCTTGCTCCTTCTTGAACCAATAATAATCTTTCTCACCTTATATGCCTCCTAAGAATACCAAAAATGAAAAGCTGATAAACGGCTTATTAAAAAGAAATTGATAAGTACAATTAAAAAGGCTGCCATATTCCATAACGCCAGCGACTTTCCAAATACATTCTTTCTTACCCGAAGATATAGATAGATTCCATAAATGATCAAAAGAACAAATGAACCGATAATCTTAGGGTCGTACCATAAAAAATGAGGGAGCTTTAAAAAGGCCCATTGCAACCCAAGAATCAAACTTAATAGCAGCATAGGCACCCCGGCCACATTTAAGATATAGGACATTTTTTCAAGCTTTGAAAGATCCTGCATCCGCCATAGCCTGTGACCCCATTTTTTTTCTTTCAACAGCTTATATTGAAGCAGATACAATAAAGAAAATACAAATGAAAGCGAAAAAGCAGCATACGATAGGATGGCCATAGTAATATGAATAAGCAAAAGCTCCGATATTAATCTTTTTGCCATCGCTGTCGTGGGCATTTGCACAGGTGCAAATGTATGGATTGCCATAATAAAAAACCCAATAATATTGGTAAAAAAAACGGTGAAATCCACCCTCAAGATACGATTAATAAAAAGAGAGAGGGTTAACAGGACCCATGCGTAAAAATACAGCCCCTCAAAAAGGGTCAATACCGGAAATCGTCCGGTCCGGGCCATATACAAAAATAAAAAGATTGTTTGAAGGATCCAAACAATCGAAAGTAACCAGAAGGCGATACGGTTCGCCTTCTTATCATGATGTAAGAAATCCATAAAATAAAGCAGTATGCTGATTGCATAAATGACAATCATGCCTTCGTGCAGCCTGGACATAACCAAGTTAAACATCTTGTACCCTGCCCTTCATTAAGATTCTAGGGCTGGACTTACATTTAATAGGTAAGCTGCCTTCTTTGAAGCTGCAGCAGCCTGCTCTGGCACTCGTTCATTTTGATCTTGATCGCTCAGATTGAAGATTTGCTTAAACAATTCAAGCCTTTCAGCTGCATTTGCCTGTGCAGCAATCTCCTTTACCTGTGACACAGGATCTTTTAACAGCTGATTGACTATACTCTTGGTATGTTTATTTAAAACCTTCCTTTCACGCTCTGTAAGATTAGGCATTTTTCTTTCAATGCTCTTCATCGTATCGGCTTGAATTCCCATAGCTTTTTCCCTGAGCTCTGCTATGATGGGAACAACGCCAAGCATATGAACCCATTGGTTAAAGCTAACAATTTCGTCTTCAATCATCAGACTGATCTGTTCAGCTGCCTTCTGCCTTTCTGCAAGGTTAGCTTGGACAATTCCTTCGAGATCATCAATATCATAGAGGAAGACACTTTCCAATTCAGCTATTTCCGGATCAAGATCACGCGGAACGGCAATATCGACCATAAACAAAGGGCGGCCCTTTCTTTGTTTATTCACATCCTCCATCATTGCTTTTGTAATTACATAACCGCTCGCACTGGTAGAGCTGATTAATATATCTGCATCAGTAATCGCCTTGCTTAGCTCCGTTAGAACAAGCGCATTCCCATTATATTGATCTGCCAGGGCTCTCGCTTTTTCATAGGTTCTATTTATGACGGTAATGTTGGTTGCACCGCTTCCCTGCAGGTTTTGAATCGCAAGCTCACCCATTTTCCCTGCACCGAGAATAAGGACATGTCTAGCTTTTAGCGAACCGAATACCTTTTTCGCAAGCTCAACTGCAGCATAGCTGACAGAAACGGCATGAGATCCAATTTCAGTTTGAGAATGTGCCTTCTTGGCCAGCGTAATAGCCTGTTTAAAAAGCTGATTAAAAATAGTTCCTGTAACGTGTTCAGATTGTGCTATTAAAAAGCTTTCCTTCATCTGGCCCAATATCTGCGTTTCCCCAAGAACCATGGAATCCAAACCGCAAATCACTTTAAATAAATGCTCCATGGCCCCTTCTTGCTCATATATAAATAAATAAGGTGAAAAGACATCCTTGTCAATTTGAAACCATTCTGCAAGGAAGTCCTTAATATAGTAACGTCCAGTATGCAGCTGGTCCACCACAGCATATATTTCTGTGCGGTTGCATGTCGAAACAATGACATTTTCCAGCATGCTTTTTTTACGGCTTAAAGCAGCCATTGCAGCACCTAAATCTTTTTCGTCAAAAGCAAGCTTCTCACGAACCTCGACAGGGGCTGTTTTGTAGTTTAAACCAACCACTAAGATGTGCATAAAAGCACCCCCAATAATTTCAATACTTATATTATAACATGTACCAAAAATCCTAGTCTAAAAATATGTGAACATAAAATGAAACCTATGTTATCATATAAGTCAAAAGCTCTTACCTAAACTTTATTAATACGATCCAAGCCATTTTAAAGGAAAGCTGATGACTTGAACCCTGTGTATCTTAAGCCCATCATTCACCGTATCAAAAAACATAGGGATAATCAAGTAATCCGTACGAAAGGGGATTTTATGAAAAATCAGAAAATCTTTCCCGGAATCATCTTAATTGGTTTTGGATTATATTTTTATTTTCAGCAGCATCCTTCTGCCTTTTTGAAAGACTATCTCTCCTGGCCAGCTTTATTAATGATTGTCGGTTTGGCCTTTTTGGCTCAGGGCTATGGTGCTAAGGATTATGAAGCCATTCTCCCTGGTGTCATCCTTTTTGGATTTGGATTTCACTTTGAGGTAGTACATAAAATTTCAGTTTGGCCAAACAATATTGGTATCTTTATCTTAATTATTTCACTTGGTTTCTTGCTTCGATATCAAAAAACCCGGACTGGATTCTTTCAAGGTGCCCTTTTTCTTTTGCTTTCTATCATTCTTTTATTTTATGATAATATTCATCAAAATTTGGGAACCTTTGAAAACAAAGTTTCGTCTATCCAGAATATATGGCCCATTATTCTTGTTGTTGCCGGATTGCTGCTGATTGTTTTCAAAAAAAAATAAATTATGATCCATTTTCGTCGCAACTCATTGCTCCATGCCAAGGAACAAAGCTGTGTTAAAAACAAACTCACTAAATTTGTCTGACTGCAAAAGAGGTGTAATGTATTGAATATTTACCAGTACTCTGCCAAAACGATAAATGGCGAAGAGATTTCACTTAAAGACTTTAGCGGAAAAGTTCTTCTCATTGTAAATGTAGCAAGTAAATGCGGTTTTACTCCTCAATACCAGGAGCTGCAGGAATTGTACACTCACTATCTCGAAAAGGGATTTGAGGTCCTTGGATTTCCCTGCGGACAATTTATGAACCAGGAGCTTGATAGCAGTAAGGAAATTGCTGAATTTTGCACACTGAATTATGGCGTCACATTTCCCATGTTCGAAAAAATCGAGGTGAACGGAAACAACACTCATCCCCTTTTTGTTTACTTAAAAAAAGAGGCAAAAGGAGTCATGGGCAGCAGACAAATAAAATGGAACTTCACAAAGTTTTTAATTGACAGGGAAGGCCGGGTAACTGCAAGATACGCCCCAAGTACTTTACCCTCTCATTTAAAGAATGAGATTGAACAGCTGCTGAAATAGGCTCTTCCTCTTTTTTAAAAAGGATAACAATGAATAGCAAGAGACCCGGAAATGAATTTCCGGGTCTTTTTTACAAGATAAAGTATAAAAATGTTTATCGGCTAGCGTATTTCTACGTCTCCTCCCTGCGATAAGTCAACATCTAGTTTCCTTTATCTCTGTCAAAGACTCTGAAATCCGTACGCCGATGTGCAAGGCGCTCCCGCTTTTCTTTCTACATTGCCCTATTTATAGCTGCCCACATTTTATCTTTTCCTAGTCCTGTTTCGGAAGAAAAAAGGATGAGTTCATCGCTTGGATCAAAATCAAGCGTTTCTCTTGTAATTTTTAAATGCTTATCCCATTTTCCTTTCGGGATTTTATCTGCTTTTGTGGCAACGACTATACACGGAAGGCCGTGATGCTTAAGGAATTCATACATCGTGACGTCATCCTTAGTAGGAGGATGCCTTACATCTGTAATAAGAATAGCTGCCCTCAGCTGTTTCCTCGATGTAAAATAGGTTTCAATCATTTTCCCCCACTTTTCTCTCTCTGTTTTGGAGACTTTGGCATAGCCGTAGCCAGGAACATCTACAAAGAAAAGAGTCTCTTCAATCTTATAAAAATTAAGCGTCTGCGTTTTTCCCGGCTTGGAGGAAGTCCTTGCCATTGCTTTACGATTAATCAACTTATTGATCAACGAAGATTTCCCAACGTTAGATCTCCCTGCCAAAGCAAATTCGGGAAGCAGCCCATCCGGATACTGTTCCGGCCTTACTGCACTTATTACAAGCTCTACCTGGTTAACCTTCATATACATCACCTATTAAAGCCGTCTTCAACACCTGATCCATTTGAGATACAGGAACAAATGTTAAATCACGCCTTACACTTTCTGGAATATCATCGATGTCTTTTTCATTATCATGTGGAATAATGATCGTCTTAAGTCCCGCACGGTGTGCTCCCAGCGACTTTTCTTTTAAGCCTCCAATAGGGAGAACCCGGCCGCGCAGAGTAATTTCGCCCGTCATTCCCACTTCTTTGTGGATTGCATGCCCTGTTAAGGCAGAGATAAGCGCAGTGGCGATCGTTATGCCCGCCGATGGCCCATCCTTTGGTACAGCCCCTTCAGGAACATGGATATGAATATCATATTTTTCATGGAAATCTTCTTCTAAATGAAGATCCTTTGCTTTTGAACGGACAAAGCTAAAAGCTGTCTGGGCGGACTCCTTCATTACATCACCCAGTTTTCCGGTTAAGACAAGTTTTCCTTTGCCTGGCGAAAGTGAAACTTCAATTTGCAAGGTATCTCCGCCCACAGTTGTATAGGCTAGTCCTGTAGCTACCCCTACCTGGTCTTCTAGTTCAGCCTGGCCATAACGGAATTTCGCCTTGCCCAAATATTCATTAATATTCCTCCCGTTAATAATAACACGTTTCCTCTCGCTCGAAACAATGATTTTTGCTATTTTTCTGCAGATGGAAGCGATCTCCCGCTCCAATCCGCGCACCCCTGCTTCACGTGTGTAATAACGGACGATATTTTGGAACGCATCATCTCTTACCTGCATTTGGGATTTGGACAAGCCATGCTCCTTCATTTGTTTCGGAAGAAGATGGTCTTTTGCGATTCCAATCTTTTCAAGCTCCGTATATCCTGCAATCGTAATAATTTCCATACGGTCCCGAAGAGGTCCGGGAATGGTAGACAGGTCATTCGCTGTAGCAATAAACATGACCTTTGAAAGATCATATGTTTCTTCTATATAGTGATCGCTGAAATTATGGTTTTGTTCCGGATCAAGAACCTCCAGCATAGCGGAGGAAGGATCTCCCCTGAAATCACTGGACATTTTATCCACTTCATCAAGAAGGAAAACTGGGTTAACGGTTCCTGCTTTCTTCATTCCCTGGATAATCCGTCCCGGCATTGCCCCTACATAGGTTCTGCGGTGGCCTCGAATTTCACTTTCATCACGGACTCCTCCAAGCGAAACACGAACAAACTTTCTTCCAAGTGATTCCGCTATCGACCGTGCAAGACTGGTTTTCCCAACACCAGGAGGTCCTGCAAGACATAAAATAGGACCCTTTAAGGATTGCGTCAGCTTTTGAACAGCCAGATACTCAAGAACCCTTTCCTTCACTTTTTCAAGGCCATGGTGGTCCCTGTTTAAAATGTATTCCGCTTTTGAAAGGTCGAGGTCATCTTCGGTTGCGTTCGTCCACGGGAGGGATAGAATCCAATCCAAATATGTCCGGATGACAGAGCTTTCCGCTGAATTGGAAGGAACTTTTTCATAACGATCCAGTTCTCTAAGAGCTGTTTTTCTTACATGCTCCGGCATGTCGGAATTCTCGATTTTATCCGTTAAATCCGATACCTCACCCGTTTTCCCCTCTCTGTCTCCCAGTTCTTTTTGAATGGCTTTCATTTGCTCGCGAAGATAGTACTCTTTTTGTGTTCTTTCCATCGACTTCTTCACACGCTGGCCAATTTTTTTCTCCAGATTTAAGACTTCTTTTTCATTATTAATAATGTCGATGACTTTATTTAGACGATCTTTTACATTTACTGTTTCCAGTATTTCCTGCTTTTGAATAAGCTTCAATGGAAGATGAGAAGCAATAATATCCGCCATCCTTCCAGGCTCCTCAATATCCTGGACAGTTGCCAGGGTTTCAGCAGAAACCTTTTTGGAAAGCTTAATATATTGCTCAAAATACTCAAGCATAGTTCTCATGAGGGCTTCTGTTTCTACATCTGCCTTTTTGTCCTCTCCATATTCTTTGAGGGACACAGCATAATACTGCCCTTCATCATAAAAGCGGACAATTTCCGCCCTTTTTAACCCTTCTACCAAGACACGGATTGTCCCGTTTGGCAGCTTAAGCATTTGATTTACTTTCGTAAGAGTCCCGACTTGATAGAGATCCTCTTGTCCAGGTTCGTCTATAGAAACATCCTTCTGCGTTGTCAGGAAAATCATATGATCATTCATCATTGCTTCTTCAAGAGCCTGGACAGAATGATCGCGGCCCACATCCAAATGAAGGACCATAGTCGGGTACACAAGCAGCCCCCTTAGCGGAAGAAGCGGGACAAGCTTTTCAGATTTTTTTGCCAAAATACTACACCTCCAGGTAGGTAACACACACTTACATATATGTATCAAACATGAATTGTCAATATCCACTATCCGGTGAATCTTTTTACAATTCTAACGTATTTGGTTTTTCATGTCCATTTTATACACACTCTTTTATAATGACCATGGATTTTTTTTTCTTCTCATAGTATTCAACAATACCCTTAATTTATGATACATAAAACGAAAAGGCCTGGGATTATTCCTCAGCTTAATTAATCCTGCATACAGCTGGTCCAATCACGATTACATTCAATCAGCTTTCTAAAAATGCCAGCAGGAATCATTATGACCGAAATTTGCTCAATAAAAGAAATCGGCAAATGCCGATTTCTTTTATTAGCTTCATCTATTTACTTGCTTATGTTATTGTTGCCTGTTAATTTACACTCCAGGCATTTGCTTTTTTATAAGGCTCTGAAGTCTTCACCACTTCAAAGTTTCAAGGGATTCTCTTACCTGCTGTTCAAAGCAAAAATCCCCCTTCACCAATTCGTCAATGTCTCATTACACGCTTTGTTCATCAATCTGATCGCTAATCAGCGGGAATGGAACCTCAGTATCAAAGTGTTTGATAAGAGCCATATTTAGTATGTCTTCTAGCTGATACACCGGTATAATCTCGATTCCTTCGATTTCATTTAAAATAGACTGCATGTTCTCCGCAGGGATAAACACAGTTTTTGCCCCCGCCAGCTTAGCGGCTTTTACTTTTGCAAACACACCACCAACCGGCTTCACATTGCCATGAATACTGATTTCACCTGTCATGGCAACAGTGTGGTCTACAGGGATTTTATAAATGGCTGAATAGATTCCTACAGCCATGGATACCCCTGCTGAAGGTCCGTCAATGGGAATACCTCCAGGGAAGTTGACATGTATATCATACTGGCCAGCCGGTACCCCCATCGTTCTAAGAACCGTAAGAACATTTTCTATGGACCCTTTTGCCATACTTTTTCTCCGGATGGACTTCCCTTGCCCTCCAATACTTTCTTCTTCAACAATTCCGGTAATATTAATGGTTCCATTATCCTTTGCAGGAATTACAGTCACTTCTATTTCCAGTAGAGTCCCCGTGTTTGGTCCTGTCACAGCCAGTCCATTGACTAATCCGACCCTTGACTGTTCCCCAATCTTTTTCTGAAAACGAGGAGACAGCTGACTTGATTGGATAATCCATTCTATATCTTCATCCCGTATAGATTGCCGCTCTTCCTGGATTGCAAGACCGGCAGCAATTTGTACCATATTAACGGCTTCCCTGCCATTTGGCGCATAAGAGGATAGAATGTGAAGCCCGCTTTCACTAATCTCCATTTTCACTTTATGGGCAGCCTTTTTTGCCACCCTTGCTATCTCGTCCTGCTCCAATTCCCTGAAAAATACTTCCATACATCTAGAACGAATGGCAGGGGGGATCTCATTAGGTGTTCGAGTCGTAGCTCCAATCAACCGAAAATCAGCAGGGAGTCCATTTTGGAATATATCATGGATATGCGAAGGAATTTGGCTGTTCTCCGGACTGTAATAAGCACTGTCCAGGAAAACCTTTCGATCTTCCAGCACCTTTAAGAGCTTATTCATTTGTATTGGATGCAATTCTCCAATCTCATCAATAAATAAAACTCCTCCATGGGCATTGGTTACAGCCCCCTGCTTAGGCTGGGGGATGCCGGCCTGTCCCATGGCACCTGCTCCTTGATAAATAGGATCATGGACAGAACCAATTAATGGGTCAGCTATTCCTCTTTCATCAAATCTTGCCGTAGTGGCATCAAGTTCAATAAAAATTGAACTTGGTCTAAAAGGTGATTTACTGTTTCGTTTTGCCTCTTCTAAAACAAGCCGTGCTGCAGCAGTCTTCCCTACTCCTGGCGGCCCATAGATAATGACATGCTGCGGGTTCGGACCGCATAAGGCTGCCTTTAACGATTTAATTCCGTCACTTTGCCCCACAATGTCATCAAAGCTTGTCGGCCGCACACGCTCTGACAGCGGCTCTGTTAAGGATATTGCTCTCATTTTTCTCAATTGTTCCATTTCTTTGCGGGATTCTCTATCAATGGATATTTTTTGCGTCTTTTGGCTCTTAAGCAGGTTCCAAAAGTAAAGTCCTATAATGACTCCAAAAAATAATTGAATAAGTAACGCGATCCCAGTCCAGCTCATTGTAACCCCTCCAAAACTCATCAGTTGCGGCGAATTTACCCTTTATGGTGCAATCAGGTTCCAAAGCAAAGAATTTTGTATAATAATTTTTCTCCAATCATGCAAAAGCAAGACTCGGCAATGCAATAAAATTCTTTTCCTTTAAAACCTTTTTCTTTAGGTAAATCCATTTACATATGAACTAGTATCTCCGCGACCTATTGGGAATAAACCATTTTTTTGAAGGGGCTGAAGTTTCTTCGTAAAAATAAGCTGCGAACAAGCTGTAAGAAGATCCAATCTGGTCCATTTTTTTAAATAGAGAAAACAAAGGATCTGCCAAATATTCTTTGGCAGATCCTTCTGTTTAGGCAGATTTCGTTTCTTCTCTTACCACTGTACCATCTTCAAGAATCAGCTTTGGCGGCTCATTATTCAGAACAGCTTCTTTAGTAATGATACATTTTTTAATATCATCACGGGCTGGCAATTCAAACATTACATCAAGCATAATGCTTTCAATAATGGAACGGAGCCCCCTTGCACCCGTTTTTCTTTCGATAGCTTTCTTGGCAATTTCCGTAAGAGCATCTTCTTCAAATTCCAGCTCTACATCATCAAGCTCCAGCATTTTCTTGTATTGCTTTACAAGAGCATTTTTTGGCTGGGTAAGAATTTGAATCAATGCTGCTTCATCCAATTGTTCAAGGCTCGCAATAACTGGAAGACGGCCGATGAATTCAGGAATTAATCCAAATCGTAAAAGATCTTCAGGAAGCACTTTTGATAATAAGACTTTATCATCAATGTCTTTTTCAACCTTGTTGCCACCAAAACCAATCACTTTTTGGCCCAAACGGCGTTTGATGATTTGTTCAATACCATCAAAGGCACCGCCGCAAATGAAGAGAATATTTGTAGTGTCAATTTGAATAAATTCCTGATGAGGATGCTTGCGTCCACCCTGAGGAGGAACGCTTGCAACAGTTCCTTCAAGAATTTTCAGCAATGCCTGCTGAACTCCTTCACCAGAAACATCACGTGTAATAGACGGGTTTTCTGATTTTCTTGCTACTTTATCAATCTCATCGATATAGATAATTCCTTTTTCCGCTTTTTCTACATCATAATCTGCAGCCTGAATCAATTTAAGAAGAATATTTTCAACATCCTCGCCTACATAACCGGCTTCTGTTAATGATGTAGCATCAGCAATGGCAAATGGAACATTCAAAATTCTTGCGAGTGTTTGTGCCAGTAGGGTTTTCCCGCTTCCTGTCGGCCCGATTAAGCAGATATTACTTTTGGCAAGCTCTACTTCATCAATTTTACTATTGGAATTAATACGCTTGTAATGATTATAAACCGCTACAGCAAGCGCTTTCTTCGCCTGATCCTGGCCAATGACATACTCTTTAAGAATTTCACGGATCTCAGTTGGTTTAGGAATATCTTTCAGCTCAATTTCTTCTTCGGTACCAAGCTCTTCCTCTACAATTTCAGTACAAAGCTCAATACATTCGTCGCATATATAGACTCCCGGTCCTGCAACTAACTTGCGGACCTGATCTTGTGTTTTACCACAAAATGAACATTTAAGCTGCTGCTTTTCATCGTTGAATTTAAACAATGACTTTCACCCCTTATAAAGAATACTAGCCTCTCATTAGCTTAGACGTTTGAAAAGACAGGAAAGGAAGCGGGATTCCCTTTTCCTTGCCGCATTCTCCTGCATAGGCTAATTTTTTTTGTAAAGAACCCGTCTAAAAACAGTTATGTATTGGATTGTATCATACTTCTATGTAGGACAGGAAATTTTAAAGCTTACATATACATTCGCCATTGATCTCATTAAATCCTACTTAATCAAGATTTTCCCCAATTCGTATTTTATATTCTACTTTTATGTATGATTTTTGAAAAGAATTTTTTCTTACATTGTAGAAAACAAGGCACGAATAACGTCGTGCCTTGTTTTGGGATTGATCCAGAAATCTTATATTATTACTATTATGCAGCAGTCTTACTGTTTTGTACAAGAAATTCAACTGCTTTGCGAACTTTTAAATCGCCTTTAACGCCGTCAAGGCTGCCAAGGGCTTTTTTAATGTCCTCTGCAGACATATTGTAAGCTTCAGCCATTTTTGTTAATTCAGCTTCCACTTCTTCTTCGCTTACTTCAATGTTTTCAGCTTCTGCAATTGCTTCTAAAGTCAAGTTCATGCGAACACGTTTTTGTGCATCCTCTTTCATTTGGTCGCGAAGAGCCTTCTCATCCTGACCAGAGAATTGGAAGTACAGGTCAAGGTTTAAACCTTGCATTTGAAGACGTTGTTCGAATTCCTGCATCATGCGGTTTAGTTCTGTATCGATCATTGCTTCAGGAATATCAATTTCAGCATTTTCTGCAGCTTTTTCTACAATCGCATCCTCAGTTGCATGCTTAGCTTGGTGTTCTTTTGATTCTTTTAAGTTTTTCTCAAGCTTCTCTTTTAATTGGTCAAGTGTTTCCACTTCTTCATCTACGTCTTTAGCAAATTCATCATCTAACGCAGGAAGTTCTTTTGTTTTGATTTCATGGATTTTCACTTTGAATACTGCAGGTTTACCAGCTAATTCAGCAGCATGGTATTCTTCAGGGAATGCTACTTCGACATCCTTTTCTTCTCCTGCAGCTAAACCAACTAATTGCTCTTCAAATCCCGGGATAAAGCTTCCGCTGCCAAGCTCTAAAGAATAGTTGTCAGCTTGTCCGCCTTCAAATGCTTCTCCATTTACGAAGCCTTCGAAATCAAGGACAACTGTATCGCCGTTTTCAGCAGCGCCTTCTTCACGAACAACAAGTTCAGCATAACGCTCCTGAAGAGATTTCAATTCATTTTCAATATCTTCAGCCTTTACTTCTGTGTCAACCTTTTCAACTTCTAAGCCTTTATATTCTCCAAGCTTAACTTCAGGTTTAACTGTAACAGTTGCTTTGAAGATTAACTCTTTTCCCTTTTCCATTTGCTCGATATCGATGTTTGGCTGGTCAACAGGTGTAATGCCTGTTTCTTCAACAGCTTGAGCATACGCTTCTGGAAGAATTACATCCAAAGCATCCTGATAAAGTGATTCTACACCAAAACGCTTTTCAAAAAATGGACGAGGAACTTTCCCTTTACGGAATCCTGGAATATTAATTTGTTTTGATACTTTTTTGAAAGCTGCATCCAGACCGTTGTTAACAGTTTCAACATCAACTTCAACTGTTAATACGCCTTGATTGCCTTCAAGCTTTTCCCATTTTGCTGACATACCTTTCCCTCCAACAATCTATATTTGATAGTGTAATGAACTAATTTAATAGACAGGCATGTCCAATTCGACAGCCATAATCCATTTTAAAAAGAAAAATGAAAAGGGTTGAAAAAATTACACATTACAACCATTACATTATATCATAGGTTTTAGCTGTTTCAAGAAGGAGCTATACAATCGGCAAAGAAATTTCTTCTATCTCATCGATCCACCTGAGTGCCTTTTCCAGCGTTTCCCTATCCACGCCAAACTGTTGGGCGGTGATTTCAGGATCTATCCCATCCTGATACATTTCCTGGACAAAAAGGAAGTAGGCTGCTGCCCATACAGGAGCAGACATCGGGATTGGTTCGAAAGGATACAATATGAAAAAATGCCGGTCTACAACAATCTTTATTTGTTGATATAAAGTAGGGTTCTTATCCTCCACTTCTTTTCTTAGGTATTCTATAAATTCCAAATAAAAAGGGGTTTCAAAAACTGCCGGAAGCTCTGAAGGCACTACCTGCTCTTCAAAGGTAAATTTTCTAATAAACGCTGGCCTTTCAACCCCATGTTCCTTCAATACATTCACGACCATTGATTTCACAAACGGATGGTTATGAGGGTTTTCAAGAAACTCCCTTAGCTCAGCCATGTAAGGATAAATATTTTCATAGTTGAGCTGTGCTGCTCTAAATACCTGCTCTTTCACCTCAAGATTTCTTAAAATAGATGTTGGCTGCAAGTCCTCTGTATTTGGAAAATCCTTTTTCTCTTCCTTTTGGGGAATTCTTTTTTGGCTGAATTGAAGCAGCTTCTCGTAATGCTCCATTCTGTCTGCCGGAACCTCGCGTTCTTCAAATAAGGCAGTAATGGTATCTTTAACGGCTTTATGTTCCCCCAGCTGGATTAATATCATGATAAAAATATCAAAAATTTCGAAGTAATCACCGATCCCTTTGTGAAGGAGCTCCTCTCCCTGCTGTTTAGCTTTTTCGTAGTCACCTGCTTCATACAAAGCAACCAAATAGGCCATGCCAACTTCCGCATCATCTCTGTCGAGTTCCTTTGCCTGTGAAAGCAATTCTACTGCATCAGTGTATTTTTTTTCCTCAAGCCGCTCGATCCCAATAGCCATGAGCCTTTCTTTTAAGCCCGGGAAATGGATTACCTTGCCAGTTTTTCTATTATCCTTCATCTGTTTGTTCCTACCGCCTTTTATTCAGACCTATCCGCTTAAGTTGAATGGGTTATATACATTAAATAATCGAACTTAGTTTAGCATGTCCCCTCTTAATTTTCAAAAATCTCCTTGAAACAATGCAGATGAACTAAAAAATGCAGCTGTTCAAATCGCCCGGTGATTAGGATCCTCTTCGTAGCTTTGCTCCTGTGAGTCTCTCTTTGCCAGCATTTCTATGGAAGCGTGAACCTTCCGTTTAGTAGATTAACATTGAGCTTTACGCCATAACAAATAAAAAACATCCAAGAAGGATGCTTTTTATGGTTACGGCTCTTATTCAAACATTCAGCATATGCTGGTTAAAAGCAGGCGGATCATAGCAGGAGAGCAATAAAAAGACAGTTTTAGCTTTGTGTTTGCCAAACAGCCATACGAAGCGGATTCTATGAAAAATAATTTATTTTCTCAAGAGTATCTTTAATATATTGTAAATCTTTTCTATCGAATTTTACTTCTTTTGATTTAATTTGCTCTTCAAAGTAGTTTTCAAGTTTTTCTCTTGAGGTGCAGACCTCAACCTCTGTCATACGTGAATAATTTTGTGGTTCATCACCGTTATAGCTGTGATAGCCATAGTAGAGAATCGGTTTTACTTTATTGAATTTGGGACTGTAGTTCATAAGAAAATCTTCAAGCCTTTCGGCAGATTCCAAAGTTTGGTAAGCAGGATTCTCATAGCTGGCTACCTTTATATTTTTTTCTTGTTCATGTTCCTTCACGCTATCCTGGCTGTTATCATAAAAGACGATGGTTTGTTCTTTTCCCTTATGTTCAATAAATAAAGAATCAAAGTAATAGGCTAAATCCTCTAACTGTTCTTTCGATACACCATGGATGATTTTGCCGCGCCAATACTTCGTTTCTATGAGATAAATACCTTGAGGAAGGAGAACCAAGTGGTCCATCTTCCTTGTCTTAATCGTATCATTTACTGAAGGCAGCGGAATGAATACATTCCCCATAATGATCATTTCCGACTCATCCAGTACTCCTCTACTGACCATGGAAGTTTTCAGCTCTGTCAAAACCCTGTGTGTAATTATTTCTCCCTTATTTCTCGAATATTTCTCAAGGTTTCTTATATAATCATTGAACTTAAGACGGTCCTTTTCAAATTCTTCTGTTACCTTTTCGACACTTTCATTATAAACCAATTCCCGTTCTACTATTATATCTTCTAAATGCTGGTTATAGGCAGCTTCCTTTTCCTTAAGCTCGATTTCCTTGGTTTTATTTAGTTGATCTATTGCCGATTGATGTAATTGTTTTTGCTTGGAGGCCTGGGTAATAAAATAAATACATCCTCCCAATAGGATTAATATGATTAACACATAAACGATTGTCATCTATATCAGTCTCCGTTCATTTGATGATTAGACAGCAAACTTCTACTCACTCTATATTCCTACAAATAATTGCATTTTGTCCAATATAAAATGGTTTTTGTTTACAAATTTTTCACCCTGCTATTTTACTTTTTAGCCATCTTACGTTATTTTACTCCTATTTTTGCTCTTATTTTGTTTAATTCTACTTGCTTTTTATTGAATTTCTCTTAAAAAAGGAGCAAAATCTTCCTAAGCGGCAGTGTTTTCACTTTTTTTGCCAGAAGGTTTCAGCGCCAATCCTTCAATCACCATGTTTTTCAAATGAAAATTGACACAATATTCGAGAGGAACCAGCCTGGGATAAGATAAAAGCAAAAAAGACTGACACCCAAGTAGTTCAGTTAAGGATCTCACCTTAACAAAATCTTTGGTATCAGTCTTTCTGATTAGCGTCCCAGGAGAGATTCGAACTCCCGACCGTACGCTTAGAAGGCGTATGCTCTATCCGGCTGAGCTACTGGGACATGATCTTATTTTGACCATCATACTTCATCTTCCTAGTTTCATAAAAGACTAGCTTGATGACACTACTTATTATATAAGTAATAAAAAACAATGTCAACGGGCTTCCCCATTTTATTTTTCAAACAATTTCTTTACTCTTACTATTTCTTTTCATCAAAGCTCTTAAATGAACGGGCTGAGACTATTTTTGCAGCTCAGTTAATCTTTCCTTCAAATGTATGTTACTATTGTTTAATTGTCGCTGTTCAATTAACTTGTGGCCTAACATTAACCTTTAACAGAGTCCTTAAAGAAAATTAGTCCCGCGCTTCCCGCTCATTTTCTGCTACATTGTAAACCTTTGCTTTAGCTCCTTAATTTCCTTATGCTGGTCATCAAAAAAAGTAACAAAAACTTCTTGACCTTCTTTTTCTACCAATGCATATGTTTTTTCCTTTCGTCCTCTTGGCAGCAGAATACTTCCCGGATTCAAAAATATCGTACCATCAATAATCTCTACACCCAGAACGTGTGAATGCCCAAAAAAGACAAAATCAGCCTCAATCTCTTTAGCTTTATAAGATAGATTCAACAAAGTCATTTTTACATTATAATGATGTCCATGGGTAATAAAAATCGTGTTGTCACCAATAGTTTGACGAATATCCAAAGGAAATCGCCTTTCAAAATCACAGTTCCCCCTAACTGTCAAAAATCCTTCTATTTCTGGATGGCTCGCCTGAAGCTCTGAATCACCGCAGTGAATCATGGCATCAACTTGATTTTGATATATTTCCTTCAATTCCATTAATTCAGCAGTTAAACCATGACTATCACTTACTACAAGCAGTCTCATTTATATCATCCTATCCAAACAGTTCATTTAAAATGGCCGAAAGCTTTTTCAGTGCCATGCCGCGATGGCTTATTTTATTTTTTTCATCTGCCTGCAGCTGTGCGAGCGTTTGCTCTTTGGCTGGAACCCAAAAAATCGGATCGTATCCGAAACCGTTTGTCCCTTGAGGCTGCCTAAGTATTTTTCCTTCACAGGTTCCAGAGACCGTAATGGTTTTTTTTCCTGGAACTGCTACCGCTAATGCGCAGTAGAATCGCGCCGTTCTTTGTGAATCTGGTATAGTTTCCATTTCAATCAACACTTTATCCATGTTTTCCTGATCGTTTTTTGCTTCACCTGCATATCTTGCTGAATATACGCCTGGACGGCCGTCCAAAGCATCAACTACTAAGCCTGAGTCATCTGCTATGGTTATTATATTATACTGCATCGAAATCGCTTCTGCCTTCAATATTGCATTTTCTTCAAAAGTAGACCCTGTTTCATCAACATCTATGGAATTTGGAATATCTAAAAGTGTCTTTACCCTAAATCCATATGGTTCTAACATATCGGAAAATTCATTTGCTTTGCCTCTGTTTTTAGTAGCAATGATAATATCCAGCATTTTTTTACTCCTTTGCCTCTGCGTTATCCATTATTTTAATTGCAATGTCTCCCAATGCCTTCTTCTGTATTTCAAACAACTGATTAAGTCCATTCTGCGCCATATCCAATAATTGCTGAAGCTCACTTATTGAAAAGGTTGCTTCTTCACCTGTTCCTTGAAGTTCAACAAACTGTCCAGCCCCGGTCATTACAATGTTCATATCCACAAATGCCTTGCTGTCTTCAGCATAATTTAAATCCAGAACAATACCGCTCTCAGGAACAATACCGACACTTGTAGCTGCCAGAAAATTTGTAACAGGAAATTTTTTCATCTTCTTTTTTTCATGCAGCTTAGCAAGGGCCAAAGCCATAGCAATAAAGGAACCTGTTATGGAAGCGGTTCTGGTTCCCCCATCTGCCTGAATCACATCACAGTCAATCCAAATCGTCCTTTCTCCTACACTCTCAAGATCGACCGCTGCACGAAGGGACCGTCCGATCAGGCGCTGAATTTCCATCGTTCTCCCCGTTACTTTCCCCTTCGAGGACTCTCTTATGTTTCGTTGTTCTGTTGCTCTTGGAAGCATGGAATATTCTGCAGTTATCCATCCTTTCCCCGTATTTCTCATAAAATGTGGAACCCGATCCTCAATACTTGCAGCACAAATTACCTTTGTATCTCCAACTGAAATTAAAACAGAGCCTTCCGGATGCTTTAAATAATTTGTTTCAATATGTACATGTCTTAATTCCTGTGCTTCTCTTCCATCTGCTCGCACGGTGTTCATCCTCTCTTTTATCCATTACCATGTTTATTTAATAGGCTTATTCTGCCTCTACTATTGTTTTAAGTTTCGAAAGCATGGCCAATAAAGAAGAGGCTGCATGCGCAAGCCCCTCCTAAGCATAGTATATAGTATATCAAATTTCTCCCGTTAAAAACTACCTGTGTTTACCTTTAAAGGCCTTGTAACCGGTTTTGTTAAGGATTTTCCTTCCTCATTCACCAAATGGTTATTGCCATCCACTTCAACTGTCACACTGTCAATTCCCTGCTGCTCAGTTAATGAGAGCACAAGTGCATTTAAAACGTCGTCAGAAATCATCTTATGATCAAAGTTATCGAGAATAGATTTGTTAAAATTAAGCGTAACATTCCCATTTACAACCTTCGGCTTGCTGATTAAAGCAGCATCAGGGAGAAAACCGCTTACGAGAGTGGATTGCAAGTCAGGACCTTGAATTAATTCATTTACCGCTGCAGAAATATCATCCGTTTGGGTATTCGGCACGCGTTTAGTAACAGGCACATAATAATAGTCCTTTCCATTTTGAGCAATATAATAAACTGTTAATGGATGGGTATTTGTAATATCAGTCACCCCTGAGGTATCCACATTTATACCATCCGCACGTGACAAGCCATCTGGATTAATTGGAGTACCGTTAACAGGCATGGCTGTAAGCGGCTTCCCATTTACTTGTATTTGGACGTTTTTAATGGAATTAAACTGAGTCAGGGTCCATGTGATTGACTGAAGAATCCGTTGTTCGTCCTGTGCTTGATAATTTTTAAATTGAGAAGAAAAATCAGCAATGGCCGTTCCATCCTTAATATTTAGGCTTACGTCTGTATTCGCAGGAAGAACCGCTCTAAACCCATTAGGAAGCATATCCTCAACTGGTCCGCCGTTTACGAGATATTCAAGCGCCTGTTTAGCAACACTTGAGCTTTTAGGAAGAGGAAGGGTTTTCGATACGACATATCCATTCCTGTCCACTAAATAAAGCTCTGTCATGACTGAATTTTTTGTTGCCTTTGCATCCATATTTTTTGAGGCTACAGGTTCTGTTTGCTTTGTGTATGAAATATTTTGCGGAGGATCTATCTTATCTTTTTGTCCAACGCTGAATAAACCGCAGCCAGACAAGTATACGCTTGAAGCCAATACAGTAATGGCAATTGCCGTTGTTTTCTTTGCCAACGTCTATCCCTCCCAAGACAGTTTGTACTAAATGTATACGAGCTGTCCCGGATTTTTAGACCGCTTATCAAAAAACTATTTATGAAGAAAAGCGAAAGCGCCTTGCTCATCGGCGTATGGATTCCGTAGTCTTTGATCAGCGAGGAACGAGCTGATGTTAACTTATCGCAGGGAAAAGACGGAGAAATCCACTAGCCGATAGGCGCTGGAGCTGGACAAAGATAAGCGAAAGCGCCTTGCTCATCGGCGTATGGATTCCGTAGTCTTTGATCGAGATAAAGGAAACACAGTGAGGAACGAGCTGATGTTAACTTATCGCAGGGAAAAGACGGAGAAATCCACTAGCCAATAGGCGCTGGAGCTGGACAGTGACGACTATGTTAAATGAATTTGTTGTTTATTAGCTCATTTCACTGTAAAGAGGCTGCCCCAAATGGTGCAAAGATACCAAATGACCTTGGCAACAGCAACTTTTTTTGCTTGTTGGTTTCCAATGTGCAAGCATTCCTTTTCGCTTCAATAAACTTTGAGTTCAAATCAACATTTGGAACAAATTGAAACATTGATAACGCTCTGGTCATTCTGCAGGTTGATTTGCGCTGCAGGCACTCGCTTCAATCAACTTTAGATTCAGATCATCAATAGAATTTAAGATATACATGGGAAGTGCCCTGGTCATCCTGCTGGTTGGTATTCGCTGTAGAATCTTGCTTCAGGAATCGGTAGAGGATGCTCCTCGTCGCAGCGCTCCTGAGGGGTCTCCCTAAAGTCAGCTAATCTCTCAGGAGTCTCGCGTATCCACTCTAATCACCCTTTGAATTAAATCCAAATTAAGAATGGATCATTCTGCCGGTTGATTTCCCTCGGAATACTCGCTTTTCGTGGGCGGTAGTGGAACCACATCGTTGCATGCTTAAGGTGATCCCCCCCAATTACTCGCTTAACTTCAGGAGTCTTTTGCCTCCCACTCTAATTAACGTTGAAACCAAACGATTTTTAGATATTACTAGATATGCTCAGCGCTATTCGTCCTGCCTGTTCTTTTCTGCTCAAATAGATTCTTAGCAGATAGACACCACGCTATTATTCGCATATTGTTCTTCTCTCCTTTTCCTTTTTCTTCCCAAAAATAAAAAAAGAGGTAACTCAAAAGGCAGCTTATTACCGCCTTTTGAGTCATCCTCCTTACTGTAAGATAAAAAACGAGCAGTTTTTAACTTAAAATTTGGCTGTTTTCGAAGGGATTGTTGCTTTACGTACAAAAAATAAATCCGTATTTTGTCCGTCTTTGTGGCATCATTTCGTAAACAATTTGGTTTACTACAGAACCGTAAATTTCATCATTTTTTTGTGCTAAATAGCAACAAAGTTTACGAAAAGAGCCTAAAATTTTAACAGAACCAACCCTTTTAAAAAACTATATACTTAGGAGGTTACTCCTCTCCCAAGTATATAGTTTCTACAGGCAAGTCATCCTTCTTCAGCCAATCACAAGCAATCTTTGAAAAAATCTTCTTTGAACCCGTTGTAAAAAAACGGTGTTTTGGAATGACGGTTTCGTTCATATTGAAACGATCATGAAAATAAAGCAGTGTACTGATTTCCCTTGCTGTTTCTTCGCCGGAACTAATGATTCTGATATGGCTGCCCATAACATTTTTAATAGATTCCTGCAGCAATGGATAATGTGTGCAACCCAAAATCAGTGTATCAATACTCGTTTGTTTCATCTCTGTCAATGTTTCTGCTACAACCCTTTTGGCAATCGGACTGTCGTATTCACCGCTTTCCACAAGCGGCACAAATTTAGGACAGGCAAGTGATATCACTTCAACATCCTTATTAATTGATTTTAAGGCTGTTACATAAGCTTGGCTCTTAATGGTTCCGATTGTCCCCAAAACTCCTATTTTATAATTCCGTGTGTTTTTCAAAGCTGCCCGGGCTCCCGGGTATATGACTCCAAAAACAGGTATCTTAACATGTTCCCTGATTTCATCCAGGACGACAGCAGTAGCCGTGTTACATGCAATGACAAGCATTTTAATATTCTTCTTTAATAGAAAACGTGTCATTTGCCAGGTGTATTTCTTCACTTCGTGGACTGGCCGGGGGCCGTACGGACAGCGGGCAGTATCCCCAACATAGTAAATGGTCTCTCTGGGCAGCTGTCTCATGACTTCCTTTACTACTGTCAGGCCGCCTACACCTGAATCTATAATTCCAATTGGTTGTTCCAAAATTCTCGCCTCATTCTGTTTTCATTTCATGATGTAATTTAATCAAGGAATCTTTTAAAATGGATACTTCCTCTGGAGAAAAATCCAAAAGCACATCATGGAGATATTTTTGACGTTTCTTAATTACTTCATCAATCATTTCCTTGCCTTTTGTCAACAGGTGGATGCGCACTACCCGCCGGTCATGCGGATCCTTCACCCTCATTACCAATTCGTTCTTTTCCATGCGATCAATTAAATCGGTTGTCGTACTGAATGCAAGGTACATTTTATTCGATAATTCGCCTATCGTCATATCGCCTTCTTCAAACAGCCACTGAAGCGCAACAAATTGAGGAGGCGTGATGGTATAACTGCTTAATAACTCCCTGCCTTTTTGCTTGATAATGGCCGCTATGTACCGCAGGTCTTTCTCTATACGGGAAATGACATCTATGTCATGCTGCTTTAATTGTTTTTCATCTTTCATCTTTTTGGACTACCCCCTGTTTAAATGGAAAAATACAACAATTTATCTATAAATCTACAAATCAATACAGTAAGGTGTTTCATTCGCAAAAACAGTAAAATCACTCTTAAAGGTATTTTCACCTTTTTCACTTAAAAATTCAAGAAAAGAATTACGAGTGCTATTTCAAGCAAGAAAAACCGGCTGCCTTAAAGCAGCCGGTTCCCCTTTATAGCTTTAGCTCTCCCATGCGCAGAAGCTCCACGACAGCCTGTGAACGACCCTTGACTCCAAGCTTTTGCATGGCATTGGAAATATGATTTCGAACTGTTTTCTCACTTATAAACAATTCGCCTGCAATTTCTTTCGTTGTCTTATCCTGAACCAACAGTTCGAACACTTCTCTTTCTCTTTTTGTAAGCAGCGGTTTGTGAGTGAATTCGTTGTCCTTCAACTATTGTAACCCTCCTTGCCTTCGCCAGCTCTAAACCGCGGGGATGGGTAATTTATTGTCAGGATATCATATGTGAAAGAAAGTTTGGGAGTGACACGCATAAGGCAAGGAATCGATTAAATAGGCAAAAATGTGTTAATTTCTTATTTTATTAACTTGTCCCTTGGCACCAAAATGCCTTCTTTTCTTTAAAAAAGGAATTTCACCCAATTTGTATTTGTGCTGTGAACAATTGTCCTATACTTCCATCATGACTGAACTGGAAAGCAGCCTTTGCTTTTCCTCGTCAGTAAAAGCAATTCCTTTCCCAGTGCCCATGGACATTTGCACCATGGCACCGCGGCCGACAAAACAAACCTCTCCTTTTGTGTCCACTGCCATATAGTGAATATCACAAGAGGAGCTGCCCACCTTTTCCACCTTTACATACACCTGCAGTAATTCATCAAAAAATACCTGTTTTATATAATCACATTGCAAATCCGCCACAACAGGAATGGCTTCATGGTCTTTCCGGACCCAATCCTGCATAAATTGTTTTTTCTTCAAAAATTCAATTCTTGCCTCTTCGAAATAAGCAAAAGGGACAGTATTATTTAAATGTCCAAACATATCTGTTTCTGAAAACCGCACTTTTACAGGATGAAAAAATGAGAATTCATTTTTCCATTCTTGAAAGTTATGTATATATGATATGTTTCTCAACTTTTTTCTCTCCTCAGCAAATGAATGAATTACCATTCATTTTTTCTTTTATTATAACTGGTTCTCCGTAAAGTTTAAAGGGAAATGATAAAAAGATCCCCATTATAGGAGATCTTTTTATCATTGTTGATTAGTCCACCATATGGTCGCTTCCAAAGAAATTTTTAAACATTTGGAACGTTGTAGAACGGTTTAAGGACGCAATCGATGTTGTTAATGGAATGCCTTTAGGACAAGACTGAACACAGTTCTGGGAATTTCCGCAGTTGGCAAGTCCTCCGTCGCCCATAATGGCTTCCAGACGTTCATCCTTGTTCATGGCACCTGTTGGATGGCTGTTAAATAACCGAACCTGTGACAGCGGTGCAGGACCGATAAAGTTAGATTTGCTGTTTACATTTGGACAAGCTTCCAGGCAGACTCCGCAAGTCATACATTTTGAAAGCTCATAGGCCCACTGACGCTTTCTCTCAGGCATTCGCGGACCTTCACCAAGGTCATACGTTCCGTCAATCGGAATCCATGCTTTCACCTTTTTCAAAGAATCAAACATTCTGCTGCGGTCTACTTGAAGATCGCGTACGACCGGGAATGTACGCATTGGAGCAAGACGGATAGGCTGCTCAAGCTGGTCAACCAGCGCAGAACAGGATTGTCTCGGCTTTCCGTTTATCACCATTGAACAAGCACCACAAACTTCTTCCAGACAGTTCATATCCCACGTAATCGCTTTAGTTTCCTTGCCCTGTGCATTAACTGGATTGCGCCGGATTTCCATTAAAGCTGACACAACGTTCATATTAGGACGGTAAGGAATAGCAAATTCTTCCTCGTAGGGTGCGGAATTGGGATTATCTTGACGAGTTATAATAAAGCGTACTGTTTTTTGTTCACTCATCCCTATTCTCCTCTTTTCATTCAGATTCAACATGCATAAGCTGGTAAGCTAGTATACACGAAGTTTTTAAGTATATCGGGACTATCCTGCATAATAGTAAACAAGTTTTATAAAGTCTTTTTAAAGAGTCCTCATTAATGTTTCTTGCTGTAATCTCGTTCACGTGGAGCAATAAGAGAAACATCTACCTCTTCATAGCTGAATTCAGGAGTATTTGTATCAGCATCATAAGCAGCGATGGTAGTCTTTAAAAATTCCTCATCGTTACGCTTAGGGAAATCAGGCTTATAGTGCGCACCGCGGCTTTCATTACGGTTAAGGGCACCAATTGTAATAACACGGGCTAATTGAAGCATGTTGCCAAGCTGTCTTGTAAATGCAGCTCCCTGATTGCTCCATTTTCCTGTATCATTTACATTAATTTTCTTCCAGCGCTCCATCAGCTCAAGAATTTTGTCATCTGTCCTCTGAAGTCTGTCATTGTAGCGGACAACTGTTACATTGTCTGTCATCCATTCTCCAAGCTCTTTATGAAGCAGATATGCATTTTCGTTTCCATCCAATGAAAGGATGTTGTTCCATTTTTCCTCTTCATGTCTAACCGCATTGTCAAATACAGAAGAAGAAACGGCATCAGTACCTTTTTGCAGGCCTTCCACATAATGAACAGCTTCAGGACCGGCAACACTTCCTCCATAAATGGCAGAAAGCAGCGAGTTTGCACCAAGACGGTTTGCACCATGCTGAGAGTAGTCGCACTCACCTGCAGCAAATAATCCAGGTATGCTTGTTTGCTGTTTATAATCTACCCATAAACCGCCCATAGAGTAATGGACTGCAGGGAATATTTTCATCGGAACCTTGTGAGGGTCTTCGCCGACGAATTTCTCATAAATTTCAATAATTCCGCCAAGCTTAACATCAAGCTCATGAGGATCTTTATGAGAAAGATCAAGATAAACCATGTTCTCACCGTTAATGCCCAGCTTCATGTCCACACATACATTAAAGATTTCACGAGTTGCGATATCACGAGGCACAAGGTTTCCGTAAGCAGGATAACGCTCTTCAAGGAAGTACCAAGGTTTTCCGTCTTTATATGTCCATACGCGTCCGCCTTCACCGCGTGCAGATTCACTCATGAGGCGAAGCTTGTCATCCCCGGGAATTGCCGTAGGATGAATTTGAATAAATTCACCATTCGCGTACTTTGCACCCTGCTGATACACGATTGACGCTGCAGAGCCAGTATTAATAATAGAGTTTGTTGATTTTCCGAAGATAATTCCAGGACCTCCGGTAGCCATAATAACAGCATCAGCCGGGAAGGATTGGATGGCCATTGTTGTAAGGTTTTGAGCCATAATGCCTCGGCATACTCCCTCTTCATCCTGAACAATTCCAAGGAATTCCCAGCCTTCGAATTTATTAACAAGGCCAGCTACTTCGTGTCTTCGAACCTGTTCATCTAAGGCATATAAAAGTTGTTGTCCGGTAGTCGCACCCGCAAAAGCTGTTCTGTGCATTTGAGTTCCGCCAAAACGCCTGAAATCAAGAAGACCTTCCGGTGTACGGTTGAACATAACACCTAAACGGTCAAATAAGTGAATAATTCCCGGTGCTGCTTCACACATTGCCTTTACCGGAGGCTGATTCGCTAAAAAGTCTCCGCCATAGATCGTATCATCGAAATGGAGCCATGGTGAGTCGCCTTCACCCTTTGTATTAACCGCTCCGTTAATTCCACCTTGTGCACACACAGAGTGAGAACGCTTAACTGGTACCAATGAAAATAGATCTACTTGCTTGCCTTCTTCGGCTATTTTAATTGTTGCCATCAAACCGGCTAGTCCACCGCCGACAACAATGATTTTTCCTTTGCTCATTTCACTCACTCCTTTTCCAAACCCAATCTTCTAACCTCAAGCTCTATAACCTATTGTTTCTATTAATGAATAAATAAATCCGGATAGGCAAAAGCAAGAGCTGCACGAACACCTATAATAGATAACACAAGGAACACAACAAGCATTACATAAGACGAGATTTGTTGTGAACGTGGAGATTGTGTAATTCCCCAGCTAACCATAAATGACCATAATCCGTTTGAAAAATGGAAAGTAGCACTGATAATCCCGATTATATAGAATGCAACATTCCAAGGATTGCTCAGGATGTTTGCCATTACATCGAAGGTTAAGGCATGTACGTGGATGCGTGTTTCAAAAACATGCCATGCAAGGAATATAAGAAGAATTACTCCAGATACACGCTGCAATAAAAACATCCAATTTCGATAATAACCAAGCTTCGAAACATTGTTTTTGGCTGTAAATGCAATATAAAGTCCATATATTGCGTGGAACAGCAATGGAAGATAGATCAAAATGATTTCAAGAAAAATGACAAATGGAAGACTCTCCATATTCTCAGCCGCTTTATTAAAAGCCGCCGCTCCGTGAGTTGCACTATAGTTTACTACAAAGTGAATGACCATAAATAAACCAATTGGTACAACACCGAGTAAAGAATGCAGTCTGCGGTTCAAAAATTCGCGATTACCAGCCATATTTTACCCCCCTTAAGATGTACGCCTTCATGCATAGAGAAAACTTAAACTATAAATATGTAAGTCTATTTGCTATGCATAAAAAATTTTATAACAATTATGTGACATATACATTTTACTCCCGGGAATTAGGAGCGTCAAGGAAACGCATACATAAAATCTAGTGAAAAGTATAACTTTTTAGCAAGATTACTCGTCTAATTTTTCAGAAAATTGTTTTATTACAATAATGAGTTTTTTCGCCTTTATGTAAAAATGAATAGGAAGCGAAATAAGAAAATGTGACATAATTCTTATTATTTTTTAACACTAAGCCAATCTAGAGTTTTATCATGATTCCTTTCGTAAACTTTGTTGCTATTAAAAGAATACATCCATTTTACTAAAAGGCTTTGTTAGGGGACTCTGTTGTTTTTTAGCTCATTCGTGTGAAACGGCTGTTTCACACGCCTTTCAGTACAGCTGAAACGTTACAGGAAAGAAAGGAACAGTTATCAACATAGAAATTCAACAGAGCTTACGAAAAAGAAGCAGTCTTAGCGAAAAGATCCTTTATCATTTTCAGTTAAAGATTCATGATCATTTTAAACCTATGTTGATTGAAGCAGAAAGCGAGTGCCTGAAGCGAAAATCAACATGCAAGATTAATAGATCCTATCATTTAAATGGCAGCCAATACACTTGTATGCAAACCCGGCATCTGTATGATTGAAAGCTGAAAATAACTTTATGATGCCGTTATTTTTACAATAAGCAGGGTATATTTTTTAAAAATAGAGTATCGTATTTTTTATAAATATTTATCTATTGTTTTCTTGCAACGTTATAGGTTCTGTTAAATTTCTTTAATATTGAAAACTGCTTTTAGATTAGCTGAAAAAGCGTTTGAAACCGCCATTTTACACAAATAAGCCAATAAACAACAGAATTTCATACTTTTAAAGATTTTCTCATAAAATTTTATATTAAAATCACCGCTGTTTTTGTATATAATAATCATAGAGAAAGAGGGGAATAACGTGAAAGCTGCTACTGAAATGGAAATGGAATTGGAACAAACCACCAACCAAACGAATGAAAAAGAAGAGCTGACAGTTCCAGCCTTCGCTTATGAATTACTAAGGAACATTCTTATACCTGAACTGCTTGGTAAAGATACCTCCGAAATTTTATATTGGGCCGGCAAACATTTAGCCCGAAAATTCCCTCTAATGTCTATGGATGAAATTATTGCATTCTTCAACGAAGCCGGGTGGGGAAATTTATCCGTCTTAAAACAAGATAAGCATGGAATAGAACTTGAACTGACAAGCGAGCTTATTACAAGACAGTTTGAACGTAAAGCGGAGACTCGCTTTAAACTGGAAGCAGGTTTTTTAGCTGAACAAGTGCAAACACAGAGGAATGTCCTTACAGAAGCTAACGATGAAATCATCAAAAAAGGAAAAAAGGTTCATTTCATTGTCCAATGGGATTCAAGAGACTCAATTTGATAAACATGTAAAAAGGACTCCTTATTGTACTGAACCCCAAAAGTTAGACTAAATATTAAGCAGCTAATTGGCTGGTATGAAGACGGTATTCAACCGGGCTCATGCCAGTCAATTTTGCTTTTATTCGTTCATTATTATAATAAAAAATATAGTTTGTAATGGCCTGTTTTAACTCTTCAAAAGAGTGATAGATTTTGCCGTAATACATTTCTTGCTTCATAATACCGAAGAAATTTTCCATTGGCGAATTATCTAGACAGTTACCTTTTCTTGACATGCTTTGAAATATATTATTATCTTTTAGTTTTTTTACATATGCCTTCATTTGATATCCCCACCCCTGATCAGAGTGGATAGTCGTTCGATATGGGCAATCTTTTGTTATATCAATGGCTTCATCCAAAGCCTCTATAATAGCTTTTGCATTTGGTTGTTCTGATACGCTAAAGGATAGAATTTCACCGTTAAACATATCTAGAAATGGATCTAAATATGCCTTCTTGATGATCATTTTCCCATTAGAATCGGTCGTGTAGTATTTGAATTCTGATGTATCAGTTGTTAATTTTTGATGTGGAATGTTCGTATAGAATCTTCGGTGGATAAGGTTTTTTGTAATCTTACCGATCGTTCCTTTGTAAGTGCTAATTTTACGAGACTTACGTGTGTACGACTTACAAGTAATGTCAAGTTTATTTGTAATCCGTAGAATTTTCTTATGATTTACTACATAACCATTCTTACGTAATTCCATATCAATTCGGCGATATCCATAATTTCCTTTATGTTTATCAACGATATCTTTAATAACTCTTTCTATTTCTTCATCTGGACTGGGTTCATTCAATCGTTTTTGCCAGTACATGTAAGTTGCCTTTGGAAAGTCTATTGCTTCAAGGATAACAGCTAGTTTGAATTCTTTTCTGAGTACATGGATTACTCTCGATTCTGTTTTAGCAGTCGGCTCGGAATATTTATCCCTGAAGCTCGGAGCTTTTTTAAATAGGCATTCTCAGCACGAAGTAACTCTATCTCTTTTTCGAGTTGTTGTTCCTTCGTCAATTTTTTCTCTGACTCTTTTTTCTTCGGTTTATTTGACATAAATGGATGCCCCTTTATTTTGGAGAGTCCTTCAACGCCTTCCTTTTGCCATGAATTCATCCAATTCACAATCAATGGCGGCTCATGAATGCCAAATTCTAAAGCAACTGATTCAAAAGATTCTCCTGTTTTTAATTTATAGTTTAAGACATCTAACTTAAATTGAACAGGATATGTAGTTTTAAGTTTCTTTCTAAGTAACCCATCCTTGCCAAATTGTTCAAACGCACTCACCTATTTTCTTACATTTGTTTTACTCCGAACCCCAAACTTCTTAGCTATATAAGAATAGCCACCCTCTCCAGCGAGATAAGCGTCCACAACCTGTTGCTTAAATCCTTCATCATATTTAACCATAAAAAACACCCCAAAAGTTAGAGTTTTTGGTCTAACTTTTGGGGTGCTCATTATATAAAGGGGTCCTTTTTACATGTGTCCAGCTCCACATAAGACTGCGAAATACGTATGCTGATGAGCAAGACGCTCCCGCTTTTCTTATGGCATTTCTTTATTCTTAATTTTTTATTTCTTCTTTTACGGTATCCAGTTCAAATGTTTTGTGAAGAATGTTTGCCGCATTCACCATCTCATTTTCATCTATAACAGCCGATACTTTAATTTCAGACGTACTAACCATTTTAATTCTGATATTCCCAGCTGCAAGTGCCTCAAACATTTGAGCAGCAACACCAGGGTTTGAAATCATGCCCGATCCTATTATAGAAACTTTGGCAAGTCCGGTTTCATATTCAAAATGTTCAAATACTCGATTTTCCTGGTACCCTTCCAGTACTTCTATTGTTTCTTTCAAATCCTCCGATTTAATAGAAAAAGAAAGATACGCATTTTCAGTAGCAGCTTGATTGTGAATAATGATATCTACGTTAATATTTTTTTCTGCAAGTGCCGTAAAGATGCCAGAAAGATTCTGCAGTCCCTTCTCAAGCTCAAAAACTGTAATTCGTGTGATTTCTTTTTCAAAAGCAACGCCTCTGACAATTAAATTGTTTTCCACTGTAACTTCCTCCTCTATGATTGTGCCTGGTTCCCTTACCATACTTGAACATACTTCAAGCGGTATTTGAAAGTTTTTCGCAAACTCTACGGCTCTCGCATGTAAAACGCCTGCACCAAGATTGGCCAATTCCAGCATTTCATCATACGAAATAGATTCCAGTTTTCGTGCAGCAGGGATATAACGGGGATCCGACGTATACACACCTGTTACATCTGTATAAATCATGCATTTATCCGCCTTAAGAGCAGCTGCAAGTGCTACAGCCGTTGTATCTGAACCGCCTCTGCCCAGTGTCGTAATCTCTCCATTCACCGTTACGCCCTGAAAACCGGCTACGATTACGATTTGATTGCTGTCTAAATGATGTTTAATTTTTTCTGTTTGGATATCCACAATCCTGGCATTGCTATGTACTTCTTCGGTCAAAATTCCCGCCTGCCAGCCTGTAAATGAAACGGCATCATAGCCTCTTTCAGCAAGCGCCATAGACAGCAGTGAAATTGTGACCTGTTCTCCAGTTGATAGCAGCATATCCATTTCGCGCTTACTTGGATTCTCTGAAAGCTGCTTTGCCATGCTGACAAGCTGATCTGTCGTTTTCCCCATAGCCGATACTACTACTACTACCTGATTTTCATTTATAATTTCCTCAATTATTCGTTCTGCCGTATTTTGTATCCTCTCAACAGTGCCAACTGACGTTCCGCCAAATTTCTGTACGATTAGTCCCAATACGCTCGCCTCTTTCTATAGAAGTAATTATTGATCTTTCAGAATATAAAGGACAAAAAATAATTCAATCTCGTGACTTTTGCTGCCATCAAAAATGAAATCAAATTAACCAGGGGAAACTGAAACTATAGTCTCAGCCCTTACCATCCTGCTGGTTGATTTCCTCTGCAGTTACTCACTTTCCGCGCTGGGCAGGGCGCCTCATCATAGCAAGCTCCTGCGGAGTCTCCCATATGCCAGCTTTTCCCGCAGGAGTCTCGTGCCTTCCGCTGCCATCACCATAAACATTTAAGAGAGAGTTTAAATAATAAAAAAAGCAATGAGAACACTATCCCATTGCATGAAGTAATAACCGTACGATTATCTATTTCATAAATGAGATAGCTCTCCAAGACAGACATCTTGACAATCCCGGTACTTGTTCAATACGGGACCAGCGAAAAGAAAAATGAGATTTCTTTCCACTTCGGCAAAACTCCCTTTCAAAGCTTTTCAACGAATCTCACTCTTCTCCAAGCTTTTACTGATTAGTTTCGCACCTCTATCACTTTTAATGAATCATTATTTAATTTTTAATAGTATAACACAGCTACTATATTCTGACTATATTATCCTTGAAATTTTTTTACTAGAAGCTCTGCTGAAGGTTTTGGAATACCGAGCTCTATAAATTCTTCAAGGGATGCTTCTTTCATTTTTTTTATAGAACCGAAATGGCTCAAAAGCTGTTTTTTGCGCTTAGGACCAATCCCGGCAATATCATCAAGACTTGATTGAAATGCACTTTTTCCTCTTAGATCACGATGAAAGGTAATAGCAAAGCGATGCACTTCATCCTGTATTCTCTGAAGCAAATAAAATTCCTGGCTGTTCCTTTCAAGTGGTATTATTTCCAAAGGACTTCCAAACAGCAGTTGGGATGTTTTGTGTTTATCATCCTTAGCCAGCCCTGCAACAGGAATTTCCAATCCGAGCTCGTTCTCCAGGATATCCCTTGCAGCCTCGATTTGGCCTTTGCCGCCATCAATAATAATGAGATCTGTAAGCGGGAGCCCTTCTCTTAATACACGGGTATATCTTCTCCGGATGACTTCCCTCATAGACTCATAATCATTCGGACCTTCAACCGTTTTTATTTTATATTTCCGATATTCTTTTTTCTCTGCCTTCCCATCAATAAAAACGACCATCGCTGAAACGGGATTTGTCCCCTGTATGTTCGAGTTATCAAATGCTTCGATTCTGTAAGGCGTATAAATCCCCATGGCTGTGCCCAAATTTTCCACCGCTTTAATCGTTCTTTCTTCATCTCTTTCAATCAAAGAAAATTTTTCGGTTAAGGCAATAGAAGCGTTTTTTTCAGCCAGCTTTACTAATTCCCGTTTTTGTCCTTTTTTAGGCTGCAGCACCCGTGTTTCCAGGAGCTGTTCTGCCAATTCTTTATCAGCATGCTCATTTATCAATATTTCTTTAGGCTTAATGTGGCTGGGCTTTGAGTAAAACTGTCCCAGAAATGTTAAAAATTCTTCTTCAGGCTCATTATAAATCGGGAACATCGAAACATCCCGCTCTATCAATTTCCCCTGTCTGATAAAAAAGACCTGTACACACATCCAGCCTTTATCATAAGCAAAGCCAAAGACATCTCTGTCTACCAGATCATTGGTGGTCATTTTTTGTTTTTCCATTGTGGCATCAATGTGGGAAATTTGGTCGCGATATTCCTTAGCACGTTCAAACTCCAGATTTTCAGCAGCATCCTGCATTTTCTTGGTAAGTTCTTCTTTTATCTCTTTGTAACCTCCATTCAAGAACCTGGATATTTGATCAATGATCTCTTTATATTGGGCTTCCTGAATATCCTTCACACATGGTGCCAGGCATTGACCAAGATGATAATACAGACACGCCCTGTCCGGAAGTGTTGTGCACTTACGAAGGGGATAAAGTCGGTCGAGCAATTTTTTTGTTTCATTCGCTGCCTGTGCATTAGGATAAGGGCCGAAATATTTCCCCTTATCTTTTTTGACTTTACGAGTAATGATTAACCTCGGGTGTCGTTCATTTGTCAGTTTTAAATAAGGATATGTCTTGTCATCCTTTAGCATGATATTGTACTTTGGATCATGCTTTTTAATTAGATGAAGCTCCAGAATGAGTGCTTCAAGATTGGAAGAAGTAACAATATATTCAAAATCCTCTATTTCAGAAACCAGCCTTTGCGTTTTCCCATCATGTGAGCCGGTAAAATAAGACCTTACTCGATTTTTTAATACCTTTGCTTTTCCTACATAGATAATGGTGCCTTGACGGTCCTTCATTAAATAGCATCCTGGCTGATCTGGAAGAATGGCCAGTTTATTTTTTATCGTTTCATTCATATCCTCATCACCTCAGGCTTGTTTAGGCTGTATTCATACGATAGGAGTGGATATATGAAGAGTAAAATTCATGTTTTATTATTTCCTTGCAACTACCTATTATCACACATACGTTCGATTTCAGCAAGAGGAAGTATGAATTAACATTGGGGATTTTAACCAACATGAACCTGTTAAAGGAGGCGGCTTTCTGTTGGGAGAAAAATTTTGAGGTTTTCTATAATGGAATTTGAGGATTTTTTATAATCCTTTACATTGGTTAAATAATAAGTTATTTTATATTTTCTTATTCCATTGAAAAATCCGAGTCCTGGGACTCGGATTTATTGACCTTACAGGTGCTTGTTAACTAATTCAACCAAAGCTTCTTTCGGTTGGTAACCGATCACTTTATCAACTTCTTTGCCGTCTTTCATAACGACTAAAGTTGGAATGCTCATAATGCCATATTTGCTGGCAGTTTCTTGGTTTTCGTCAACATCTACTTTTACAATTTTCACTTTATCGCCAAGTTCTGCATCAAGTTCTTCAAGAACCGGTGCAATCATTTTACAAGGTCCGCACCAAGTTGCCCAGAAATCTGTTAATACTAAACCTTCACTGATTTCAGTTGAAAAATTTTTATCTGTAGCATGTGTAATTGCCATGTATTTAACCTCCTAATTATAACAAAAAAATGGTGATACTAAAGTCAGTATAGCACCGATTAACTAAGGATGCTAATATTTTGCTCGATGTTACTATACCCTTTTAGACAGTGTATATTCAAAAGAAACAGGCTTAAGTATGCATTTATTTAGACAGGCAGGCTAATAGTAATTCAGTTCCTTTCATCCCCATTTTATGGATGATGAACATCTCAAAGCCGGATAACACCAAATCATATTTCGTATTAAATGGAAAAGGGACGAAATGACGATAGTCCTTTGGCATACATATTCCTAACATATTGGAAAACATATCGGTTTCTGTTGAAAAAAATGAATAGAGCACAAGAAAAATACATGATGGCAGTATCAAAATGACGCTTAAGGTTTTATAGGACAAACACAAAGGGCTTCTTTTTTCCCCATCCCCTAAACTCATTAATGGAATCCAGGCTCCCAATGCGAATATAAACAGCCCCCATTCGTAAAGATTATTAGGAAATGGAGATGACATCAAAAGGGATTGGATGAAGGGGATATGATAGAGGAAAAGCAGGATTGCAAATAATGAGAGAAACACACGACTCCAGCCTCTGCTTGGTCTCTGAGTAATTTTCTTCGGGAGTCCAGCCAGAAGGAAAGGAGGAACAAGGAAGCACAAAGAGCTTAAAATGAGCATATGCAGACTCATCGAGCCATTTTCAATAACAGCGAAAGGACTCCCTTTTAAAACCCACAAAAATCCTAGACCCATAAAAAAAAGGATGATTTTCTTACAGTCTTTTTTTCCATTAAACCAAACAAAGCACATCCTTACATAAAGGCTTACACTGCACAGTAAAAGACAATTCAGAATCGGATTGTCTTTATAATTAATCATAGCCCAATCAAACAAATTCATTACTTTTTCCACTGCCTTCTTCCCTTTTAACACTATCCTATTCATTGGCAAGCTAAGATGCTTATATGGTGAATCCAAGGAAAAAGCAAATGAAATAAGAAAATATCGGCGTAAGCATATCGTAGAAGGAAATACACCGAGGTTGTTCAAAATCTGATATTGTCGTATCCAGGGAGAAGTTAGAAATAGCGTTGGAGCTAAATAGAAACTGCATTGGGTAAATAATTTATTTAATAAAAAGGCTTTTTATAAAGTACTCTGTTGTTTTTTTAACTCATTCGTGTGAAATAGAAGTTTTAAACGAATGAAAAGCGAGCAGTTTTCAATATAGAAAACTAACAGAGCCAATAAAAAAAGACAGGAGCAAAATCCCCCTGCCTCTTCCTATTCACGATTCATTAAGCTGTTGTTACTTTTAGTTTTTTGAATTCTTCTGTCAATAGAGGCACAACTTCGAATAGATCGCCGACAATTCCATAGTCTGCAACCTTGAAGATATTGGCTTCCGGATCCTTGTTAATGGCAACGATGACTTTAGAGTTCGACATACCAGCCAAATGCTGAATAGCTCCTGAAATACCGCATGCAATATATAGGTCTGGTGTAACCACTTTACCCGTTTGACCGATTTGCAGAGAGTAATCACAATAATCCGCATCACATGCTCCACGGGAAGCCCCAACAGCCCCTCCAAGAACCGCAGCCAGCTCTTTTAAAGGCTCGAAGCCATCTGCGCTTTTCACTCCGCGGCCTCCTGAAACAATAATTTTTGCCTCCGATAAGTCTACACCCTCAGTAGCTTTGCGCACGACATCCTTAATAATCGTACGTAGATCCTTTATTTCAGCAGAAACGGAGCTTACATCCCCGGAGCGTGACTCATCCGCTTCTAAAGAAGGGATATTATTTGGACGAATGGAAGCAAAAATAATTCCGTCTGTTACAATTTTCTTTTCAAATGCCTTACCTGAATAAATTGGTCTTGTAAATACCAGATTTCCGCCTTCCACTTCAACACCAGTTGCATCGGAAATCAAACCAGTGCTGAGTCTGCTTGCCACTTTAGGAGAGAGGTCTTTCCCAAGTGCTGTATGACCGAAAACAATCCCCTCAGGGCTTTCAGATTCAACAACCGCTAAGAAGGCTTGAGAAAAACCATCTGAAGAATAGTTTTTCAATTTCGGATCCTCCACTACGACAACCCTGTCGGCCCCATAGTGAATGAGTTTATCAGCTAAAGCGGTTACAGAGTCTCCCAGTAATACCCCTACAACTTCTCCGCCTTCTGCTATTGTTTTTCCAGCTGCAATTGCTTCAAAGGAAACATTGCGAAGCGCTCCATCCCGAACTTCTCCTAAAACCAATACTTTTCTAGCCATTTGATATTACCTCCTGTTTGTCCTGATTAAAACGATTTTATAAAAACCCAACAAGTGTATTGAAATGACTCGCAGCAGCGATCTTAAGATCAGACTACTTTCGCTTCTTTATGAAGCAGCTGAACAAGCTCCTGAACCTGGCTTGTCAATTCGCCTTCCAGCACTCTTCCAGCTTCCTTTTTAGGAGGCAGATAGACTTCAATTGTTTTGGTTTTAGCTTCTACATCCTCTTCTTCTAAATCCAGATCATCTAATTCAAGCTCTTCAAGCGGTTTTTTCTTTGCTTTCATAATCCCTGGCAAAGAAGGATATCTTGGCTCGTTAAGTCCCTGCTGTGCTGTTACTAGGAGCGGCAAGGAAGTTTCAATTACCTCGGAATCCCCTTCAACATCGCGTGTTACCGTTACTGTGCTGCCGTTGATTTCAAGCTTCGTAATTGTTGTGATGTATGGAATATCCAGCAAATCAGCCACACGAGGGCCCACTTGACCGGAAGCATTGTCAATCGCAACGTTTCCGCCAATAATGATATCCGCTTCTTTATCCTTTAAATACTCAGCAAGAATTTTAGAAGTAGTATATTGGTCATGATGATCAAGGTCATCCTCTGTATTAATTAAAACTGCTTTATCAGCACCCATTGCAAGAGCCGTACGCAATTGTTTTTCTGTTTCTTCATTTCCTACTGAAACGACGGTCACTTCTCCTCCGTTTTCATCGCGAAGGCGGATCGCTTCTTCTACCGCGTATTCGTCGTAAGGATTAATGATGAATTCAGCGCCATCCTCATGAATGGAATTATTGGAGACGGATATTTTTTCCTCTGTATCAAATGTTCTTTTCAAAAGCACGAAGATATTCATTAAAGTCCCTCCTATGATTTAAAACATTGCTCCAGTTATAAATATTGAGAAAATTTATGTTAAAGAAAAGCATTATTCACCTTTGAAAATCGGTGTACGCTTTTCAATAAACGCGTTAATTCCTTCCTGGCCATCCTTAGAAACAAATACTTCTCCAAACAGTTCGGATTCTCGGATGGAACCCTCATAAAAGCGCTTACTCTTATGATAGTTTACCAGTTCAATAGCAGCTTTTAAAGCTAAAGGACTCTTTTTTGCAATTTTTTGTGCAAGTTCTTTTGTTTTGTCCAGCAGTTCTCCCTCTAGGTAAGCCTGGTTAGCAAGACCCCATTTCACTGCTTCAGTTCCAGAGATTGGTTCACTTGTAAAAAGCATTTCAAATGCTTTCGCTTTCCCTACGTAATAAGGAAGGCGTTGAGTACCGGCAAATCCAGGTACCAGTCCAAGCTGAAGCTCCGGAAGTCCCAGTTTCGCATTCTCGGAAACAAGTCGGATATGGCATGCCATGGCAAGCTCTAATCCCCCGCCTAAAGCTGCACCATGGATGGCTGCAATGACCGGCTTGGGAAAGGACTCAATTCTCTCGAATACAGTCTGCCCAAATGTGCCAAGCTGCCCAAATTCCCCTTCGCTTTCAACAGTAGTGAATTCCTTTATGTCTGCTCCTGCAGAAAAAAACCTGCCTTCTCCGTGCAGGATAAGCACTCTGATCTCTTTGTCGTTTTCCACTTCATTCAGCAATTCGGAAATCTCAGAGATTAACTCACCTGCCAGGGCATTGGCAGGCGGTCTGTTTATAGAAGCGTAAGCAATACCATCTTCCTTTGTCAAAGTTAAAAAGTTCATTGCAAGCATCCCCTTTTCTGTCGAATCCTTTTACAGCCCCCGGCAGCCGTTTGTAAGAAGCTTGTGTACGGCCGGCGCGAGTGCAACAAGATCATATTTTTCTTCGTTCATCACCCATGTTGTAACGGTTTCATCAATGGTGCCAAATACCATTTGTCTCGCTAATCTGACATCTAAGTCCTTGGAAAATTCTTCTGTTTCAATGCCATACAGGAGAATTTCATCTACCAGTTGAAGATATTCTTTCAGGACATCATTGATTTTTAAACGAAGCTCCTTGTTGGATTGGCGCAGCTCCAATTGCGTTACAACTGCCAATTGATGATCATCAGATAGTATTTTAAAATGGTTTTCCACCATCACTAATAATTTCTCCGAAGCTTTTTGTTTTCCTGCAATAACTTCGTTAATTTTGTCGATAAATATGCCCATCTTTTCTTCAAACAAGGATATTAGGATATCTTCTTTGTTTTTAAAGTACAGATAGATGGTGCCATCAGCAACTCCTGCTTGCTTTGCTATTTTTGAGACTTGGGCTTGATGATAGCCATTTTCTGCAATAATAATGACAGCTGCATCGATAATTTGTTTATACTTCGGTTTGTTTTTCTTCAAGAGGCTATCACCTTCCGTTTATATACAAAATAATAAGAATGAATGGAAAATGAATGACCATTCATTCATAACTTAATGATAAAAGGATATTATTCTTCTGTCAAGTTATGTTCACACAAATTAACAAAAAGTGCAACCTCTCTGCTGAAATTGCACTTTACTCTACTAAAGGGGTCAGACCCCTTTTGTACGTTAATATATAAAAGTGCTGCCACAGAGCTTCTCTCAGGCCCAAAAAAGAAGAATGTCCTCCAATAGGGACATCCTCCATACATCATTTATGTTCTCCACAAACAATCAATAACATAGCCATACTCTCTTTCTTTACAATGGCCGTTTGCAAACATACCAGCTTTATTCCTTGCTCACCCGATGATTTCCTCATTTTGAAGTTTTTTGCGTTCTTCTTCGACCAGTGATCTTCTCAAAATTTTTCCTACCGCTGTTTTGGGCAATTCCTTTCTAAACTCATACACTCTCGGAACCTTGTAAGCAGCCAAATATTGTCTCGTAAACGCATTAAGATCTTCTTCTGTAATGGAGGCATCGTCTTTCAGCACAACGTAAGCTTTTACTGTTTCTCCTCTATAAGGGTCCGGAATACCTGCAACCACAGCCTCCTGTACACCAGGATGTTCATAGAGGACTTCCTCCACTTCGCGAGGGTATATATTGTACCCTCCCGCAATAATAATATCTTTCTTTCTGTCTACGATATAAAAATAACCATCTTCGTCCATATACCCTAAATCGCCTGTTAAAAGCCAGCCATCTTTCAGGACAGCGTCCGTTTCTTCAGGGCGTTTCCAGTAACCTTTCATGACCTGAGGGCCTTTGACTGCCAGCTCCCCAACCTCATTGGGCGGCAGGGGTTCGCCTGTTTCCAATGAAAAGATAGCTGCGTCCGTATCGGGCCAAGGGACTCCAATGCTGCCTGAAACTCTGTTTTCCCAAATGAAATTACCATGTGTGACAGGGGATGATTCTGATAAACCATACCCTTCCACCAGCTTTCCTCCCGTCACTTCCTCAAACCTGTGCTGAACCTCAACAGGAAGCGGAGCGGACCCGCTTATACAGGAATCAATGGATGATAGATCATATTTATTGATTTTCGGATGATTTAATAAACCGATATAGATTGTGGGAGCACCCGGAAAAACGGTTGGACGCTCCTTTTGAATCGTTTTAAGAGTTGTTTCTGCATCAAATTTAGGTAATAAAATCATTTTATAGCCCTGCATAACAGAAAGAATCAAGACCGTTGTCATTCCGTATACATGGAAAAATGGAAGCATGGCCAGAACGATCTCCTTGCCTTTTTCAGCCTTGTACATCCACGCATCGCACATGGAAGCGTTCGCAATCAAATTTTTATGGGTTAGCATGACTCCTTTCGGCATGCCCGTTGTACCGCCTGTATACTGCAATATAGCCAAATCCTCTTCGAAGTTGAATGCAGGATCCTCCCAGGCTGCAGGACTGGTGCCCGACATAATGGATTTAAACAGATGATGGTTCCCTTCATGCTTTACTGAAACCACTATTCCTGATTGTTTTTTCTGTATAAATGGATATGCAACGTTTTTAGGGAATGGCAGGTAGTCCTTGATAGCGGTTACGATAATATGCTCTAGGTCGGTGTTTTTTCTGATCTTTGAAATACGAGGAAATAAAATATCCAAACTTATAATGGCCTTTGCTTCTGAATCTGCCAACTGATATTCCAGCTCCCTTTCTGTATAAAGGGGGTTGGTCTGCACTGCAACTGCACCTGCGTATAAAACACCATAAAAGGCGATAACAGCCTGAGGACAATTTGGAAGCATGATGGCCACTCTGTCTCCTTTTTTAATGCCAATGGTGTTTAAATAGCGGGCAAGCTTTAAAGAGGATTGATACACTTCTTTATAAGTAAGCTCCTTTCCCATAAAATGAAGCGCACTTTTATTGGCATAGATACGTGCTGATTCCGTTAAATAAGCATGCACTGGCTTTGGTTCATATTCAAGCTCTGCCGGAATTTCTTTTGGATATTGTAGCAGCCAAGGTCTGTTATCCATAAGATTCCCCTCCAAATTATCAAAATCATAAAAAAATTCCACGATTATACATTCATTATAAGCCAATGTACTTCAGCTGACAATTTCAAACCCCATACAACATACAACCTGATGCATCAGCTTCTATGCTCGCTATGCTAAAGCCTGTTAATCGCACTTTTCTCTAAAATAAAGTAGAAATGCTCTGCTATAGCGGCCTGTTGTTTTCTGCAGCTGACGATTCCGAATTTTGCCTGCACCGATTTCCTAAAATCCCCTATTCACCAAATAAAACCCACATATCAAATTAGCATTCAGCGCTTAAAAGAGCATAAAAAAAGAGGCAAGAACGATAATAACGCCTCTGCCTCTTACTTATATAAACATCATGATAAAATTAAATAAAAGATTCCCGCCACCACAAACACAATACAACTGACAATTAACACTTTTGCTAATTTCTCCATCAGCATATGAGCATCCCCTATCTCTGCGGCTTTGTTTAGGCTGTTACGAGCATTCCACACATCAGGAAATTCCTGCACCAATTACAAAGGATAATCCTACTGATATAGCCATGGAGATAAATCCCACAGCCCTGTTATCCTCCTGTATTTCATCATCAATTCTGAACTTGGGCGTAAGAAATTCGAAAATAAAGTAACCAATCAATAAAAGGAAAAATCCAAATACCCCCCACTCTATCATGACAAATAAAGAGTCATGATGAAGAATGGACTGACTGAATATATTGGCAATCCCAAAAATTTTCCCTCCTGTAGCCATCGCCACAGCAAGGTTCCCCTTTTTAATTTCATCCCAATTTCGGTATTTGGTTACAAGTTCAAAAACAGCCAGAAATAAAACCGTACAAAGTACAACGACACTGTAATAACCGGCAGTATGGATGAAATGATTCTCCCAAAAATGACTTTTCATCCTTGTAGGCTCCTTCTCAATAATTTAAGAAGAGGGAACCAGCGGGAGTGGGCCTTATTTAAACTCCACTACAGTGATCCCGCTTCCGCCTTCTCCTGCTTCTCCCAATCTAATACGTTTTACAGAGCGGTGATGTTTCAAATATTCTTGAACACCGGTTCTAAGAGCTCCGGTTCCTTTCCCGTGAATGATAGAAACACGCGGATATCCGGCTAAAAGAGCATCATCGATGTATTTTTCAACTTTAAGAATAGCATCCTCATATCGTTCGCCGCGCAGATCCAGTTCGAGGCTGACATGGTAATCCCTTCCTTTAACAGTTGCCAAAGGCTTCGTTTCAACTTTCTTCGGAGCCTGCAGGAATTCAAGGTCTCTTTCTTTCACCTTCATTTTCATGATGCCCATTTGAACTTGCCATTCCTGTTCACCTGTTTTCTCAATCAAGGTTCCTTTTTGATTAAAGCTAATGACTTTCACTTCATCGCCAGGATGAAATTCCTGCTTTTTCTTGACCGCCTTCTTGACACTGCTCTTTTCCATGGTTGGAACAGCATTTTCAAGCCGTTTTCTTGCCTCAATTAATTCATGTTCTTTGACTGAGGCATGGCTGTTTATCCTCATCTTGCGCAGTTCCCGAATGATGTCTTCCGCTTCATCTTTGGCTTCTTCTACCACTTTTTGCGCCTTGGCTTCAGCCTTTTCAAACAGAGCATCCCGATGACTGTAAAATTCCGCCATCTGTTTTTGCATATCCTTATGAAGCTTTTCAGCATCCTTCAAGTAGTCCTGTGCTTCTAAAAGCTCCCGCTCCGCTTCTCTCTTGCTTTTTTCAAGAGATGCAATCATATTTTCAACTTGATTAGTGTCGGCCCCAATATACGATTTAGCATGATGTATAACATGATCGGAAAGGCCAAGCCTTCTTGAAATTTCAAAAGCATTACTTCTTCCCGGGACCCCTATGAGGAGTTTATAAGTCGGGCTCAATGTTTCAACATTGAATTCGACGCTCGCATTGATGACTCCTTCTCTATTGTAACCATATGCCTTTAATTCAGGATAATGTGTGGTTGCGATAACTCTTGCTCCTCTCCCGTACACCTCGTCCAATATCGAAATGGCAAGAGCAGCCCCTTCCTGAGGGTCTGTCCCTGCTCCAAGTTCATCAAATAACACAAGGCTTTCATGGTTTACAGACTTGAGAATGTCCACAATATTGACCATATGGGAGGAGAAGGTACTAAGGCTTTGCTCGATCGATTGCTCGTCACCGATATCTGCAAATACCTCTTCAAACACTGCCACATCTGACCCGTCCAATGCCGGAATGGGAAGTCCCGCCTGTGCCATCAATGTACATAAGCCGATAGTCTTTAAGGTGATGGTTTTACCGCCTGTATTTGGGCCTGTAATGACAATAGTCGTATACTCCTTCCCCAATGTTATGTCATTGGGTACAGCTGTATCCATAGGTAAAAGAGGGTGTCTTGCTTTGATTAAACGGACAAAACCCTCATGATTAATCCGGGGCATAGACCCTTTAATGGTTTTGCCATATTTCGCTTTTGCAAAAATAAAATCCAAAATCCCCAGCGTTTCGGTCAAAACAGATAATTCCGCACCTGCTTCTGCGACTTCCGCTGACAGTTCACTTAAGATCCTCTCAATTTCTGCCTGTTCTTTCATTTGCCATTCCCTTAGCTGATTATTTAAATCAACAACAGACTGCGGTTCAATAAAGAGGGTCTGTCCTGAGGAGGATTGATCATGGACAATCCCACCATAATTAGAGCGGTACTCTTGTTTCACCGGGATCACATACCGGTCATTCCTAATCGTGATAATGGCATCTGACAACATTTTAGCTGCATTTTTTGAGCGGATCATGCCTTCAAGCTTTTCACGGATTCTGCTTTCATTTCCGCGGAGACGCTGTCTGATTTGGCGCAGATTTTCACTCGCCGAATCCAGCACTTCGCCATTTTCGTTGATGGCATTCTTAATCTTATGCTCAAGTGGAGTAAGCACTGCAATTTGTTCAGCCTTGCTTTCCAATATTGGTATCTCCATTTCGTTTTCAAGAAGCCCTTCAATAAATCGTTTAATGGTTCTGCCTGCATATATGGTGCTGGCCACCTGAACCAGTTCCATTGCATTCAGGTTCCCCCCAATGTCTGCACGTTTTATGTGTGGGCGGATATCATGAATTCCGCTTAATGGAACATGGCCCTTTATTCTTAAAACGTGAGAGGCTTCATCTGTTTCTGCCTGCATTTGAACAACTTCCTCAAAAGAAGAAGAAGGTTTAAGCTCTTTCACCTTTGCAATGCCGAGCGACGATGAAGCATGCTCTAAAAGCAATTCAATAATTTTAGTAAACTCCAATGTTTTTAATATTTTCTCTTGCATCTAGTTGCAAGCCTCCTACTTCCTTATTCAGTGTGATGGCGATTCAAAAATGAAATTAAACCCTCTTGATCCATTGCATTTAAAACGTTTTTTTTCTCGATCCAGCCCCTTCTCGCAGTTCCTATTCCATATTCCATATTTTGAAGCTGCTCTATTTCATGAGCATCCGTATTAATGACGATCCTTACCCCGTTTTCCTGTGCCTTGCGCACGTTTTCTGCCGATAAGTCAAGACGGCTGGGGCTTGCATTAAGTTCGAGTGCAGTATTGGTTTCTTTTGCCCATTTAATCAACGTATCCATATCTGCCTGATAGCCTGGACGTCCGCCAATCAAGCGGCCTGTAGGATGGGCAATAATATCCACATGCGGGTTGTCCATTGCTGTCTTCAATCTATCCATAATTTTTTCTTGGGACTGGCTGAAGCTGGAATGGATGGATGCAATCACGATATCCAGCTGAGCCAAAACTTCATCATCAAAATCCAGGCTGCCATCTGGCAGAATATCCATTTCAATTCCTGACAATATTAATATGTCATCGTACTTCTCATTTAAACGTTGAATCTCTTCATTTTGGCGCAGGAGCCTCTTTGCGTCCAGCCCGTTTGCCACCTTTAAATACTGGGAATGATCCGTTATCGCCATATATTTATAGCCCTTTTGCCTGCACGCCTGCACCATTTCCTCAAGTGAATGCCCGCCATCCGACCAGGTGGTATGCATGTGAAGATCTCCTTGAATATCCTCCAGTCTGACCAGTTCCATTCCCTGTTTATATTCCTCTACTTCCCTTCCATCCTTTCTTATTTCAGGCGGAATAAATGGAAGGCCAAAATGATTGTAAAAGTCCTCTTCGGAATGGAATGTCAGGACTTCACCTGTTTCCAGCTTTTCTACTCCATATTCACTGATTTTTTCACCGCGGTCTTTTGCCAGCTGGCGCATTTTCACATTATGATCCTTTGATCCTGTGAAATGGTGAAGGGCGGTTGCATACTCATCAGGACTTACAAGTCTAAAATCCACAGAAATATCAAATTCACCCGAAATCGTAATCGAAACCTTTGTATCTCCACTTGCAATCGCCTCAGCCGCTTCATTTAACTGAAGAAGCTGTTTCTTCACTAGACTGGGGTCATTTGTAGAAATAACATAATCCAAATCCTTCATCGTTTCACTATAACGTCTTAGACTCCCTGCCCGTGAAAATTGCTCTATTCCTTCCATATGAACAAGCTGATTTTCAAGGGCCAGAGCATGCTTCTTCATATATGCGATTGGGAACCTTTCAGGGCGTTTTCCATAGGCCTCTATAGAAGCCAGGATTTTTTCCTCTGTCTTTTCTCCAAATCCCTTTAATGCCCGAACTTTCCCTTCAAGGCATACTTCCGTTAAAGTGTGAACATCCACAACCCCGAGTTCTTTATGGAGCTTGGCAATTTTCTTTGCACCAAGCCCTTGGATTTGAAGCAAAGGAATCAGCCCTTTTGGCACCTCGTCCTGCAGCTGTTCCAAGAGCTCTGACTTTCCCGTTTCTTTGTACTCCATAATGATAGCCGCTGTACCTTTTCCAATCCCTTGAATGTCGGTCAGCTCATGAATTTCTTCAAGGCTCCTATTATCAAATTCCAGAGCAGAAGCTGCTTTTCGATAAGCTGCTACTTTAAACGGACCTTCCGCTTTTAATTCCATATATATAGCAATTTGTTCTAATAATTTTATCACCATTTTTTTATTTACTTTCATTTTTTCACCAACCCTGCTGAACAGACTTTCAACACCCCTCATCTATACTAGCAAAAGGGAATGCTGTACCGCTACTTTTTACATCATGGCTCTTTTTAATTTCTATCTTGATAACTGCTCATTTCCAGCTCTTTTTACAGCTTTAAGGCGTGTGAAACAGCTAGCTAAAACACAACTGAGCTCTTTGAGAATGCCCAGGTCATTAAAGCGTTCACAAAAGACTATATAAAAGAACCTGACTCAGGCGTTGCATAAAAGCGCCAGTCAGGTCCAGTTTTTACATTTTTTGCTTCGTTTTCATGCAAGGCCTTTATACCATTTCATTATCCTACGTTATGGAGCCACCATTGCTCTACTTGTCCTGAAACAAATGGAGTATTTTTAATCATTGCTTGAGCAATAAAGGAATTGTTTAAGGCGGATTGAATCCAATCTACCGGAAGGGTTGCTCCTATATATAATAGGATAAATAAGATAAGATAGGATTCCAAAAATCCAAGAATGCCTCCCGCCCACACATTTATAAATCTCAGAATTGGAAGCTGGGCAACAAAATCAAGGGCAGAACCGATGATATGCAAAAGAATTCGAACGGCAAAAAAGATTAGGGCAAATGCAATGACTCGATAATAGGCTTCTTCCATATTGCTTCCGTGAAGAAGCATGGAAAAGGTGTTATCGGCTTTAAAGGAAGGATAAGGAATCCATAGCTTCAATTTAGCAGCTAAATCCTCGTAATACATGTAGGCTGCAAATGCAGCAGCTACAAAACTGATTAAATGGATCGCCTGAAGGATAAATCCCCTTCTCAGCCCTGCAAAGAAACTTAAAAGCAATAATATTATAATGGCTAAATTCAGCATGCCACTCAGTCCTTTAATTTGTATTCTTTTTCAAGAAGCTCATACTGCTCCTTTAATTTGATGAAATCATGGACAGCGTTGATGGCTGTCAAAACGGCTACTTTACTTGTATCTAATCCCGGATTCCTGGAGCTGATTTCTCTCATTTTTTCATCTACCAATGAGGCAACATAACGAATATGGTTTGCAGGATCTGTTCCGATGATGGTATATTGCTGCCCGTAAATACCAACCGAAGTACGGTTTTTTTCTGCCACTTACATGCCCCTCCTTAAAAGAATCCTAAACTGTATTTTAACATGATTCTTAAGGGTTGGGAAGAATTTGACGGTGATTGTCAAAAAGTCAAAAATAGAGTATTGAGTGTGATATAGTCTATATGGTTCTATTGTTTTGGATTTTTTCGCATATTTTGCTCCTTTTCGTGCATTAGATAATTTCCTTTTTATCCATCTTAAAGGCATCCTTTCGTGGGCCCATTACAGGTTTTAATTCTTTATTTTTCAGTTCTGTTCATATTGCCTGTTGATTTTCCTCTGCAGGGAATCTCCCTAACACGCTTTTCTAAGCAGGAGTCTCGCTTATCCGCTCCAATCATCATAAAATAAACATTGTTTTTTGACAGAGTCTATTTTTTAAAATCTGACAGAGTAAAGTTACAACAATAAGTTCCTGATTATTTTTGCCCATTGGCATGAAAATGAAAATCAACTGGCTTTGCGGTTGAAAAAGTATATCATAAAAGAGAAAAGTTAAAATAGGTGAACTGAAAAATATCCACTAATTCCAAGGAGGTCATTATGTCCAATAGCGTGTTGCAAGTATCCTTAAGTAAAGCCAAAGAAATGGAGGAACATTATAAGTCTTTTCTTATGCCAAAAGTGCCGCAGGGTGGGCTTTTTTCAGCAAAGATACCCGGCTGCACTATTACAGCCTACCGATCAGGCAAGGTAATGTTTCAGGGAATGAATCATGCCGAGGAGGCTGGAAAGTGGGGAAATGTTCTTATAAAGAAAACAGCCACTGTAAAAACAAAAACCTCCGGAGATTCTCTGCCTCCTGCCATCTCTTCCATGTCCTTCATCGGATCAGATGAAGTTGGAACAGGGGATTATTTCGGACCGATTACCGTAGTCAGTGCATATGTACGCAAGGATCAAATCCCCCTTTTAAAGGAGCTGGGAGTAAAAGACAGTAAAGATTTAAATGACGTTCAAATTTCCAAAATTGCTTCCAATCTATTGTCTGTCATTCCCTATAGTTTGTTAAAGCTTCCAAACCAAAAGTATAACCAGCTCCAGCAATCGGGAATGTCACAAGGGAAAATAAAAGCCCTTCTTCATAACCAGGCGTTAAATCATCTGCTCAAAAAAATTTCACCTGAAAAACCAGAAGGTATTTTGATAGATCAGTTCGTTGAAGCAGAAACCTACTTTCGATATTTAAAAGGGCAAAAAGAAATCTGCAGAGAAAAAGTATATTTTAGTACAAAAGGGGAAAGTGTACATATTGCAGTTGCTGCCGCTTCCATTCTTGCAAGATATGCGTTTGTCCAGGCCTTCGAGGAGCTTAGTAAAAAAGCCGGTTTTACCTTGCCAAAAGGCGCCGGGCCACAGGTAGACCAGGCAGCTGCCCGATTAATCAAGGCAAAAGGGGAAAGTGCCTTAAAAGAATTTACCAAGTATCATTTTGCTAACACACAAAAAGCAATGAAAATTGCTTATAAATAGACTCTGTTATTTTGCCTGTTGATTGCCGCTTCAGGCACTCGTTTCTCGTGGGTGGTTTGGGAGCCTTCTCGCCGCTTCTTAGCCTGAGGGTTCTCATTTAACCCGCTTTTCTAAACAGGAAACTCGCACATCCAATCCAATGACTATTGTGCCCAGCTTACCATTGGGCTTTTACACAACCTTTAATTACCCCGCCCGCTTTGCTGTTCCCATTTGGATGTTTTAATTTTAATCAATCTTTACATTCAAGAAGCACTCATCTGATATTGTGATGAGTGCTTTTATTAACCCATACTCGGTCTTAATTAGACATGGGATCATTAGTAAGCAGGTTGGGACAATTCGGGCACATTCAAGCGGAGGGGAGGCTTCCAAACTGCTGGTTAAACGTGCACTATTTAGAGGAAATGATGGATTTACATTTTTCCATTATTTACTTATCATAATCAAAAAGAGGTGGTGCGCAATGGAATTCATTCAAAAAAATGGATTAGAGGCTTCCGCAGTTAACGCAAAAAAGAAGCAATCTTTTTTTATTTCTTTAAGCACGACGGTTTGGCATTCCCGCTGGACAGCAGATCTTTCTTTATTGCTGGTAGCAATGATTTGGGGAACGACTTATGTCGCATCAAAAGATATTGTCTCAAGTGTGCCTGTCATGCAATTTATCTTTATCCGTTTTTTTATCACGACCATTGCCATGATGCTCCTGACGTTCAAAGAAATCCGCAAAGCAGGTAGGGCTACCTGGATAGCAGGAGTCGTATTCGGTTTATTTCTGTTTGCCATTTTTACTCTTGAAACCTTTGGTGTGGCTAACACCACAGCCTCCAATGCTGGATTCATTATCAGTTTATTTGCTGTTATGGTTCCTTTATTCCAAAGCATTATTTATCGGAAGTTTCCCGACATCACTATACTTTCTGCTATTCTATTATCCGTTATCGGAACAGCATTGCTCACTCTTCACGGATATCACGTTAATATTGGTGATTTTTTAGTACTAGGTGCTGCATTTTGCAGAGCGATTCAAATGACCTTTACCAAGCGATTAACAGATGGGAAAGAAATGAATTCCGGTGCACTTGCAACAATTCAGCTTGCTGTCGTAGCAATTGGATCTGGATGTTTGACAGCTTTCCAGGATCAAGATACTCATTTATCCATATCATTTTGGCTGATTACAGGATATCTTGCTGTATTTGCAACCATGTTTGCTTTCTTTGTCCAAATGACCATGATACGAAGAACATCCCCTTCAAGGGTAGCAATCCTTTTGAGCAGCGAGCCTATTTTTGCTGCCTTTGCCTCTGTACTTCTTCTAAGTGAGCACTTATCGGCAGCCTCTTTAATTGGAGGTGCCTGTATCGTAGCAGGCATGTTATGGGCAAGAAAACGGGCATGATAGATTCGTTCTTTAAAGCTAAGCTCTGTTAAACTCTATGTTGAAAACGGCTCGTTTTTTAGCTCATTTTACTGTAAAGAAAGGAAGATTCACAATAATAAGCTAAAAAGTCCATTAGCAAAGCCTAAAAGTAAAAGGATAGATAAGACAGCATATACGCGTCTCATCTATCCTTTTCTTTTGCGCCATTTCATAAGGCGAATTTACTTCTGTTGCCTTATCCTCTTAGTTCTGCACCTGCTTTTTCGCTAACAGCGGATAATACTTTTGTATGAACCGCTACAACTTCTTCATCCGTAAGCGTCTTTTCAGGATCCAAATAGGTTAATGAAAAGGCAATGGATTTTTTGCCTTCCTCCATATGCTCCCCTTCATAAAGGTCAAAGATGGAAACTTCTTTTAAAAGCTTACCGCCAGCTTCCATGATGATTTGTTTCAACGTATCTGCAGAAACACTTCGATCCACTACTAATGCAATATCCCGTGTAATTGATGGAAAACGCGGAATTTGTGTATAGTGCAATGGCTCGCCTTTATAAGCATAAAGGGCTTCAGCGTTCAATTCAAAAACATAGGTTTCCTTTAAATCCAACTCTTTTTCGATACGAGGGTGTACCTGCCCCAAGCACCCAATCACATTGCCCTCTAAAAGAATTTCCGCAGAACGTCCCGGATGAAGCCCATCGAACGCCTTTGCCCTGAATTGGACAGCCTGCTCAACTCCAAGCTTAGCAAACAGCCCTTCAAGAACACCTTTAGCTGTATAGAAATCTGCAGGTTTCTTTTCTCCCTGCCATGGATGAGAATGCCATAAGCCAGTAATTGCACCTGCCAAGTGTTCTTCTTCCTTCGGCTGGTCGTGATCAGTTGTTTTGAGGAAAACAGCGCCCAATTCATATAAGGCAAGTGAATCGGATTTTCGCGCTAGATTGTAAGACACTGCTTCAAGCATTTGAGGTAAAATGCTTAAACGTAAATAGCTTCTTTCTTCGCTCATCGGCATAGCAAGCCGGATTGGCTCACGTTTATCCAAAGCAAATTTCCCAGCTTTCTCACTGCTTGTTAAAGAATACGTTACTGCTTGATGTAAGCCGGCGCCTTCTAAGAACCGTTTCGTAATTCTGCGTTTTAATTGCGCTTCATTTAAGCGGCCCGGAGTAGCGGCACCTTTTGGCAGTGTGGATGGAAGGCGGTCATATCCGTAAATACGTGCCACTTCTTCTATTAGATCCTCTTCTATGGTAATGTCTCCACGTCTTGTTGGAACTTCTACTGTAAAAGTGCCATTTTCCTCACTTATCTTGAATTGGAGACGGTTAAAAATAGCCACTACTTCTTCAGCAGTTATTTGCGTGCCTAAAACACGATTGATTTTTTCGTTGGTAATCGTTAAAATAACTGGTTCTGATCTCAGAGTGTTTATTTCAACGATTCCTTCCAGAACCTCTCCTCCGGCATATTCTGCCATAAGCTGTGCAGCCTTATTGGAAGCAGCATGCACCCGATTTGGGTCAACCCCTTTTTCGAATCTTGCACTCGCTTCACTTCGAAGGCCGTGATCTTTCGATGCATTTCGGATTGTCTGGCCGTCAAAATAAGCTGATTCCAGCAAAACGGTTGTTGTCATTTCCCCAACTTCTGAATTGGCACCACCCATGACACCTGCGAGTGCAACCGGCTCCTTGCCATTTGTAATGACAAGATGATTTGTTTTTAAAGTACGTTCCGCCTGATCCAGTGTCATGATTTTTTCATTATCATGTGCAAGGCGTACAACAATCTCTCTTGAGCCCAATTTATCATAATCAAATGCATGAAGCGGCTGGCCATATTCAAGCAAAATATAGTTGGTGATGTCCACGATATTATTATGTGGACGTATTCCTTCTGACATAAGGCGTGCCTGCATCCATAAAGGTGATGGACCTATTTTAACATTCTTTATCACTCTAAGAGTATACAATGGGCTTTGGCTGTATGCATCTACCTTAACTGAAACATAGTCGGATGCCTTTTCAGAGGATTCTTGTACTTCTGCAGAAGGCAATTTCACTTCTCTGCCCAAAATAGCTGCCACCTCATAAGCAACTCCTAGCATGCTTAAGCAATCAGAACGGTTTGGAGTCAGGCCGAGCTCCAATACTTTGTCATCTAAATATAGAAGAGTTAAAGCATCTGTGCCTGGTTCTGCATCATTCGGAAAAACAAAAATGCCTTCTGAGTACTCTTTTTGAACAAGCTTGCTCTCAATCCCCAGTTCCTGAAGAGAACAAATCATCCCATTGGATTCCTCTCCGCGGAGCTTTGCACGTTTTATCTTAAAATTACCCGGAAGCACTGCGCCTACCGTAGCAACCGCAACCTTTTGCCCCTTCGCTACATTCGGCGCGCCGCAAATGATTTGAACAGGGTTTTCTTCACCAATATCAACAAGGGTTTTATTCAGTTTTTCTGCGTTTGGGTGCTTTTCACATTCCAGTACATGGCCGACAACAATCCCCTTTACGCCTTCCCCTTTTACTTCTACTCCTTCGACTTCGATTCCGCTTCTTGTAATTTTTTCAGCAAGCTCTAAAGCCTTTACACCTTCTAAATCGACATAGTCCTGCAGCCATTTATAGGAAACAAACATTTGTACTCTCCTCCGTCATCATTATTCATGTTTTGCAAATTGTTTTAAGAACCGCACATCATTCGTATAGAAGTGGCGAATGTCATCTATTCCGTACTTAAGCATGGCAATTCTCTCAGGCCCCATTCCGAATGCAAAGCCTGTATATTTAGAAGAATCAAAGCCTGCCATTTCCAATACGTTCGGGTGCACCATTCCTGCACCAAGGATCTCAATCCAGCCTGTTCCTTTACAAACGCTGCAGCCGTGGCCGCCGCAAATTTTACAGGTAATATCCATTTCAACAGATGGCTCTGTAAATGGAAAAAATGAAGGGCGCAGCCTAATTTCGCGGTCCTCTCCAAACATTTTCTTTGCGAATACCTGAAGGGTTCCTTTTAAGTCACCCATTGTAATGTTTTCATCAATTACTAGACCTTCAATTTGCATGAACTGATGGGAATGGGTAGCATCATCGTTATCACGGCGATACACTTTTCCTGGACAAATAATTTTAACAGGGCCTTTGCCTTTATGTTTTTCCATCGTGCGCGCCTGTACAGGAGATGTATGAGTTCTAAGCAGAATCTCATCTGTAATATAGAAGGAATCCTGCATATCACGTGCAGGGTGTCCTTTTGGCAGGTTCAAGGCTTCAAAGTTATAGTAATCCTTTTCAACCTCAGGGCCTTCTGCTACCTGGTATCCCATACCAATAAATAAGTCTTCAATTTCCTCTACAATTTTTGTAAGAGGATGATGATTTCCCGTTTTTACAGGACGTCCTGGCAGGGTAACATCAATCGTTTCTGCAGCCAGCTTCTTTTCCACTTCTTCTGCTTCAAGTGCAGCTTGCTTGGTTTCAATTTTTTTAGCGATTGTGTCCCTGACCTCATTAGCTAGAGCACCCATTTTCGGTCTTTCTTCTGCTGATAATTTTCCCATTCCTTTTAAGACCTCTGTGATTGGGCCTTTTTTTCCTAGATATGCAACCCGAATATCATTTAGTGACTTTAAATCAGAAGCTGTTTCAATTTGAGCCAGGGCTTCTGTTTGAAGTTCTTTTAATTTTTGCTCCATGGTAATGCCTCCTATAATTTTTTGCATACAAAAAACCCCGTCCTGGAAAAGGGACGAGGTTAACGCGGTACCACCCTAATTAACATATACGCTTCATATGTTCACTTCATTGAGATAACGGCTTTTCTGCCGAGTCCATCTTTACGCTTCCTAAAGAAAACGGTCCCGATGCTGACTCAAGGGGTGAATTCACTTAATGGTTTGCCATAAAAATGCTTGCAGTCAACGGCATTTTCTCCCTTGATGGCTTTCAATAGGCTACTGATCCCTGTCAAAGTCTTTGACTTTCATTCAATTGTTTCTATTATAGTATGCTGAATAACAAAATTCAAATGTATTTTATAAAGATTGGTCCTACGCCCTTAGGTAGTAAAGTAAAATTCCTGCGGCAATGGCTACGTTCAACGATTCACTTTTTCCGTAGATAGGAATATACAGGTTTTGGTCTGTAAGCTCAAGTAGCTCCTTCGATACTCCATTCCCTTCATTCCCCATCAGCAGAGCGAATGTTTGTCCTGGTTCTGCCTCTTTAAAAGAAGATGCTCCCTCCAAGGCAGTTCCATATACAGGGGTTCCCGCCGTTTTTAGCCGGTCAATCCACTCTTTTAAATCCCCCGCCAAAATATCAAGGTGAAAATGACTCCCCTGCGCTGAACGAAGAGCCTTTGAGTTGTAGAGGTCGACCGTTCCTTTCCCAAGTATCACCGCATCAATACCAGCTGCATCTGCTGTTCTAATCATCGTCCCAAGATTACCTGGATCCCGGATGGCATCCAGAAGCAAATACTTCTTGTTTTCTAAAGAAGATATGTTTGCCTTCTTCATTTCACAAAGAGCAAATACGCCTTGGGACGTTTCAGTATCCGATATTTCTCTGCTGATTTCAGGTGAAATATAAGTCAATGGAATATTGCTGAGATCCCAGGACGTTGGCAAATTGGTATCTTCCGTAATAATGAGCTCCACGACTTCATCTTTATGGTTTAATGCTTCCTCAACAAGATGAAATCCTTCAATTAAATATGTATGTGTCTTTTCCCGTTCTTTTTTAGTTAATAGCTTTTTCCACTGCTTTACTTGTGGATTCTTAGCAGATTGTATATGTTTCACAGAATATAAACTCCTTTTTTTGCACTCATATGCTTTATTATATCTTAAATTTCATACATATAAAATTCCAATTAGCAAATGCTAGTTTAGACACTATTACTAAAAGGAGTGCGCCATAGATGAATTTAAATCTCCGTAATGCCGTCATTCATAATGTCAGCGGAAACACGCAGGATCAGCTAAAGGATACCATTGTCGATGCTATTGAAAGAGGCGAAGAAAAAATGCTTCCAGGCCTTGGAGTTTTATTCGAGGTAATTTGGAATAACGCTGATGAAAAAGAAAAGAGTATGATGCTTGAAACATTAGAAGATGGATTAAAGCATTAAACTCTTTCTCAATGAAGAAGAAGCACATGAAGCCGCCGCAGGAATGATAGTACAATTTTTGCGGCGGCTTTGTTGTATTTGGGCGGTTTAATTGTCAGCAGCTAAATCACATAATCCATTCCTTTTTTCCTAATAACTCCGTTTATCATGTGAGTTACAGAACTTTATAAGAAATAAAAAGCCAGTGAATCACCGGGCTTATTTTTATTAAAAACGCCAACCTTTAGTCAAATGTAATCGCATTCACTGCGTCGCGATCCAGACGTTTGATGACTTCTGTGATCAGCTTAACAGCATTCTCATAGTCATCTCGGTGGAGCATGGCAGCATGTGAATGGATGTAGCGTGTTGCAATGGTAATAGATAGTGACGGCACACCATTTGCAGTTAGATGAATGGAACCTGAATCTGTTCCCCCGCCTGGAATGGATTCAAATTGGTATGGGATGTTTAATTCATCCGCAACGCCAACCACCACATCCCTCAAACCTTTATGAGAAATCATCGATGCATCATAAAGGACAATTTGAGGTCCTTTGCCCATTTTGCTCATTGCTTCTTTTTCCGTAATGCCAGGTGTGTCTCCTGCAATCCCTACATCGACACCAAACGCAATATCTGGCTGAATTTTTTGCGCAGCCGTTTTAGCACCGCGAAGGCCCACTTCTTCTTGAACCGTTCCTACACCATACACTACATTTGGATGATCTTCATTTTGAAGGTTTTTCAGAACATCAATGGCAATGGCACAGCCGATGCGGTTATCCCATGCTTTTGCCAAAAGCATTTTTTCATTATTCATGACGGTGAACTCAAAATAAGGTACCACCATATCGCCTGGTGTCACGCCCCACTCAACAGCTTCTTCACGGCTTGAAGCTCCGATATCAATGAACATATCTTTAATTTCGTAAGGCTTCTTGCGTGCTTCAGGAGATAACACATGCGGAGGCTTTGAGCCTATCACACCAGTAATGTCCCCTTTTTTGGTGACGATGGTGACACGCTGTGCAAGCATAACCTGTGACCACCAGCCTCCAACCGTCTGGAAACGCAGGAAGCCTTTATCATCAATTTTTGTAATCATAAAGCCAACTTCGTCCAGATGGCCGGCTACCATAATTTTCGGACCGTTGCTGTCGCCGATTTTCTTAGCAATTAAGCTGCCTAGTCCGTCTGTTTCTACTTCGTCTGCCAATGGCTCTATGTATTTTTTCATTACCTGGCGCACTTCGTATTCATTGCCAGGGATGCCTTTTGCATCCGTTAATTCCTTAAGCATGGTTAAGGTTTCGTCCAGCTTTGCCATAATAGAATCCCCCCGTATAGTTTTGTACTGTCTTATTATAATCCAAACGATGTAAATGTACAAAAATTCAGCCATTAACCTGAGGTACTTTCTGCTCTCCTGCTGGTTGATTTCCGCTACAGGCACTCGCTTTCCGCGGGGCGGTAGAGGAGCCTATTGTTAGCAAGCTTCTGAGGGGTATCCCTTTGGCCAGCTTTTCCCGCAGGAGTCTCGCGCCTTCCACTTCAATCAACATGGGTTTCAAATCTACATTGGACTATAGCTGGGACATTGGGTACGTTCTAATCTTCCTGCTGGTTGATTTCCGTATCGTTCATCATACTTCACTTTAAGATACCTAAAGTAAAAGCAGCCAAAGAAATATAAAAGCCATCCCCGACTCATTCAGGAATGGCTTTTCGTTTAATCTATTAAAGAGCTGTTTTTGCTTTGCTTGCTAATTCAGCGAATGCTTTTTCATCGTGAATTGCAAGGTCAGCAAGCATTTTACGGTTTACTTCGATGCCAGCAACTTTAAGTCCGAACATTAAACGGCTGTAAGAAAGACCGTTCATGCGAGCAGCTGCGTTGATACGAGTGATCCAAAGTTTGCGGAAGTCGCGTTTTTTCTGGCGACGATCGCGGTAAGCATACATATAAGATTTCATTACTTGCTGGTTAGCAACTTTGAATAATGTATGTTTTGAACCAAAATAACCTTTAGCTAATTTAAGAACTTTTTTACGACGTCTGCGGGTAACTGTACCGCCTTTTACACGTGGCATATTATTTCCCTCCTATTTAAATCTCGATCATTACTTAATATTGTCAAGCATATGGCGAATGCGTTTGAAATCACCTTTAGAAACGATCGCTGCTTTACGAAGCTTACGTTTTTGTTTTGTAGATTTGTTGGCAAATAAATGGCTAGTGTAAGCGTGAGAACGTTTTAATTTGCCGGAACCTGTTCTTTTGAAACGCTTTGCTGTGCCGCGGTGAGTTTTCATTTTTGGCATGTGCTATTCCTCCTCAATGCATCACTTTTCATTTTTTGGTGCTAATACTAAGAACATGCTGCGACCGTCCATTTTCGGTTTTGATTCAATTGTGCTGACTTCTGCACATGCTGTTGCAAAGCGGTCAAGAACTCGCTGGCCAATTTCCTTATGTGTAATGGCACGGCCCTTGAATCGGATTGACGCTTTTACTTTGTCTCCATTTTCAAGAAACTTAATCGCATTGCGAAGCTTTGTATTGAAATCATGTTCTTCGATTGTCGGGCTCAAACGAACCTCTTTTAAGTTGATAATTTTTTGATTTTTACGTGCTTCTTTATCTTTCTTCTGCTGTTCAAAACGGTACTTTCCATAGTCCATGATACGGGCTACAGGCGGTTTAGCATTTGGAGCAACAAGAACAACATCAAGATTTACACGGGAAGCAATTTCCATTGCTTCATTTCGAGATTTGACACCAAGCTGCTCGCCGTTTTGATCGATAAGACGAAGTTCACGGGCACGAATACCTTCGTTAACCATCATGTCTTTGCTAATAGTTAGCCACCTCCAAGGTTTTTTCGCGAAGAAATGGATCTTCGCATAAAAGCTGCTTAAGCTGCAGACTTTATAAAAAGTCTTACAGTTCACAGTTGCTTTTGTAACTGGTTTTGAATCAGAATATCATCTTTACAAACCCACCTGCACACCTGTCCCGCGCATATTGAGTGACTTTTTACGCAATAAAAAAGTGCGGGACGTTGAAGGAACCCGCACTACATTCGCATGAATAGTCTTGAATGTTATGAAACCTAAAACCTGTCAACTACAACTATGCGTCAATCAGGTGAGAAGCGGGCTGCCTCTTCTTGCTCGATCTGATATTCAATTTACCTTAGATACTATATCACAAAACAGATTTTCATGTCAAATCCTAGACTTAGTAAAGTTCATTTATAACAACATTGTTTATGATATCAAAGACTGGATTCAAGTGCAAGACCTTTTTATAATATTCTTCCTCGGAAAAAGCTAATTTTTGACTAATATCCTTTACAAGTCCTCTAAATCCTTTCTATTCTCTCAAAAAAACAAGGGAAATCACTCTCCCTTGTCTGTTGTTTTCTATTATCTCTTTACTTCTTTTTGAAGTGCAGCCAGGAAATCATCAAAAGAAATCGTTTCTGATTTTTGTTCACCGTATTTACGGACATTTACGGCTTTCTCCTGCATTTCATTATCCCCCACTACCAGCATATAAGGAATTTTTTGCATTTGGGCTTCACGAATCTTATAGCCCATCTTCTCATCCCTGTTATCAAGCTCCACCCTAAACCCTTCACGTTGAAGCTTTTCTTGAATTTCTTTAGCATAATCATAATGGGCTTCATTCGAAACCGGAATGACTTCCACTTGAACAGGAGCCAGCCAAGTTGGGAATGCACCCTTATATTCTTCAATCAAAAAGGCCACAAAACGCTCCATTGTTGAAACAACTCCTCGATGGATAACAACCGGGCGGTGAGGCTTTCCATCTTCCCCTACATACGTTAAGTCGAAACGCTCAGGAAGCAAGAAATCAAGCTGTACAGTTGAAAGAGTTTCGTCTTTTCCAAGAGCTGTGCGAACCTGAACGTCGAGCTTTGGACCATAGAATGCTGCTTCGCCTTCCGCTTCATAATAGTTAAGGCCGATTTCATCCATTGCTTCCTTCAGCATGCTTTGTGCTTTGTTCCACATTTCATCATCATCGAAATACTTCTCTTTATCTTCAGGATCACGGTAGGATAAACGGAAAGTATAATCATTAATATCAAAGTCCTTATACACTTCCAAAATCAAATTAACCACACGGATAAATTCATCTTTAATCTGGTCAGGACGGACAAAGACATGGGCATCATTCAGTGTCATTCCGCGCACCCTCTGCAGCCCGGCCAAGGCACCCGACATTTCGTAACGGTGCATTAATCCAAGTTCCGCAATACGGATTGGAAGCTCGCGGTAGCTGTGAATGGCGTTTTTATAAATCATCATGTGATGAGGGCAGTTCATAGGGCGAAGGACCATTTGTTCATTGTCAAGATCCATAACCGGGAACATATCCTCATGATAGTGATCCCAGTGGCCGCTTGTTTTATAAAGTTCCACATTTGCCATAATTGGTGTATAAACATGGCTGTAGCCCAAGCGTTCTTCTTTATCCACGATATAACGCTCAATTGTTCGCCTAATTGTTGCACCCTTTGGAAGCCATAACGGAAGACCCTGTCCAACCTGCTGGGAGTTCATAAACAAGCCTAATTCCTTCCCAATTTTCCGGTGGTCACGTTCTTTTGCTTCTTCCAGGAATTTTAAATGCGCTTCAAGTTCTTCCTTTTTGAAAAACGCTGTACCATAAACACGCTGCAGCATTTTTTTGTTGCTGTCTCCGCGCCAGTATGCCCCTGCAATGCTTAGAAGCTTGAATTCCTTGATTTTTCCTGTTGATGGGACATGAACTCCGCGGCAAAGATCAAAAAACTCACCTTGTTCGTAAATGGTTACCTTCTCATCAGCCGGAATGGCATCAATCAATTCCTGCTTGTATTCATCACCTGCAAAAAGCTGTTTCGCTTCTTCGCGTGATACCTCTTTACGGACAACTTCCAGGTTCTCGTTTACAATTTTTTTCATTTCTTTTTCAATCTTAGGCAAATCTTCAGGAGTTATAGACACTTCCAAATCCATATCATAGTAAAATCCGCCGTCAATGACAGGTCCCACTCCGAGTTTTACATTGCCGTATAAGCGTTTAACAGCCTGTGCCATTAAATGTGCAGTACTATGGCGAAGCACTTCAAGCGCGTCTTGATGATCCGGGGTTACGATCTCAATAGATCCGCCTTCTTCAAGCGAACGGCGTAAATCCACTAATTGGCCATTCAATTTGCCTGCTATCGCTTTTTTCTTTAAGCCAGGGCTAATAGATGCAGCGATATCTTCGGTTGTTGTTCCTTGTGGAAATTCCTTTATAGCTCCATCAGGGAAAGTCATTTTTAAAACGTCTGACATGTTCGTCACTCCTTTATCTTTCTAAAGAATATAAAAAAACCCGCCCCTGGAAAGGGACGAGTTTTGTTCACACGTGGTTCCACCCTAATTTCCATTTCATTTCAACAGAAAATAAAATGGCTTTCGGCTTTTTTAACGGAATAACCCGTCAACCGCTAGTGATTCCTATTATTAAGGCTGTTCACGGTTGAAGTTTAAAGGCGGTAAGTATCCAATTCGTGTTGGAAAGGTTGCAGCCTTGCCTTTCCTCTCTGAAAACCGTAAAAGAATACCCTTGTCCTTATCATTACCTTTTACATTATGGTAAATGGAATTTATTGATATGTACGTAATTATAAAAGGTTATTTAGAAAAAAGCAAGGGAGAAAAAGGTTAAGGCTCTTTTCGTACACTTTGTTGCTATTTGATATAAACAAATCTTAAAAATCCAGGTTCTATATCAAAACTTGTGATTTACTAGCGAAAAGATGCCACGAAAAAAGACAGCTCACAGAATGTTCCATTTTACGCAAAGCAGCAATCTATGCGAAAACCATCAAGATTAAAAATCATTCACCGCATCCCGGGTATATCCGCATTTTTGATTCCAGAAATCTTCTTTCCTTAATAAAGTGATCCGTTCTTCAAAGATATTTTGAATGGTCCTGATTAAGGCTACATCAGGATTGTCTGTATACAAATAAATAGAAGCAGGCGCAAGGGACAGAAGGGGTGCAATGGTTACCGAATCAATGTATACGGGATGGTTTGTGAGAAGCCGGCGGTCGATCAGTTCTTCCATATCTTTTTTTGTCATTTTTTCAAAGTCTTCATGAAAAAACTCTCCATATTCTTCAAAATAAATACGAACTATGTTTTTTCTCGGCTTGCGGTTTTTAACATAATCCCGGAGCATCTGGATAAATACCTGGTAATCTTGCTCCATCTTATACTCATCAATGGCCATTTCAATATAGCTTGTTAAACATTGAAAATAATCCTTTAACCGAAATGTTATAAACGAGTCAAATGAGATGGAATCCCCCTGTCGGATAAAAGAAGAAACAGCATCATGGATCATCCGTGTTTCATCCACTTCCCCAACAAGCGAAGTCAGTTCCTTGCGTTCTCCTTTAAACATGCCGTCAACTATTTCTGTTATGTTGTCCTGTTCCTCCGCTTCTTTAAAATAGTACATATCACTGAGGATATCTTTTACCCAGTCATTCCGTTTTTTTATCATAATAAAGTGGACAATGGCCTCCTGAATCTCTATTGTACCAGTATCCACTTCGGAAATGGTCATAGTGTACTGCTTTTGATTCTGAAAGATCGTTTCTGAGAAATAAATGCTTCTTCCTCTTTTTGCAAAGTATTCTTTAAGCCATACGGCATCATCAAAGCCTTTTACGATAAGTTCCACTCTTGGCCCCCCTTAACCTGACATTCATCCTGCTAAATCCTTATTTCTGCCTCAAGCTCAATATGGAATTCCTATGACAGGAGTTACTAAATTATATGGAGGGCTTGTTTGATTTAGAATAGAAAAAAGCAAAAGGACAGGCGTTTACATGCCTGTCCTTCTGTTGGGTCCTTCCACCCTGACCGGAGTCGTAAGATATTTTATCCTCTCCATTATGCGGGCAGCCTTCAATTTTTCCTCTTCGCCTCTTTGCGTGTAGCTTAAATGATGCTGAAGACCTTGATAATCAAAATTCGAAGTGAAAATGGTTGGCAGATTTTCCTGCATCCTGAATTGGACGATCGAACCTAAAATTTCATCTCTTGTCCAGCTCGTCATTGCTTCCGCACCAATGTCATCAAGCATAAGAATAGGGGCTTTTTTTACTCTCTCAAGCTTTTCGCTTAAAGTGTGATCACCAAGAGACTGCTTCATTTCCCTAAAGAATTCAGGTACATATACAATCAATGAGGCTATTTGTTTTTCTGCAAGCTGATTTGCAATGGCACCAAGCAAATAGGATTTCCCTACACCAAAGTTACCGTATAAATACAGGCCCTTCATCTTTTTGCCCGGCTCATATCTGCTTGCAAAGTCAACTGCAAATTCATAGGCATTCAGCCTGCCCTCTGTATCAAGAGAGAAATCACCAAAAGACGCTCCAAGTATGTCCTTTGGCATATAAATGCTTTGGATCATTTTTTCTAGTTGTTTTCTTTCATCATCAATTGCCTTGCGATGACACTTTCTGTAATGAATGTCGATTGAGCTGCCTCTTAAGGAAAGCTCCGGCTCGTATCCATTCATCATGTTGGCGCATTCCCCAAGACTCGGGCAATTTCGGCAATTCTTCGCCTGAGAAATATATTCATACAGCTTCATCATGCTGTTTTTAAGCATTGTCTGGGTAATTTCACCAGTGTGTTCCCTTAAAAAGGCTTGAACATCAGGATGTGACATAATCTCCTGCTTCATTTGCTCATACCTTTGCTGAAAGCCGCCGCTGTTCATCATTCTCCCAAGGGTCTGGTCAATCCTGTCCATTCAATCACCGCCTATTTCTTAAATTTCTTTTGAAGTTCTTCCAATCTCTTACGTTTTTCTTCTATTGATTCCTGATCCGGCTTTGCCTGGACACTTTGATTTTCTGTCTCATCATTTTCCACAAACCAGTCAGGAAGCTTTTCCTTTCGGATTGGCTGTTTCCGGACGTTATTCTGGGTTTTCTTGTTTTCCGCCCACTCCTGATACTGGCGATGCTCATTCTTTGCCAGCTCCATTGCCTCTTTAACAGACTTAACCTTTTTCCTGGACCAATGAGAAGCAATCTTTTCCAAATAATTCTTTGAAAGCTTCATATCTGTCTTCAGCATAACATATTGAATGAGAACATTGGTAACACCAGGTGACAGCTGCTGCTGGAACATCACTTCTTCAAGAGCCTGCAGATCACCCTTGGAAGGCTCCGCTCCATCTGAAATATCAATGAGGAGCTGTCTAGGAGAAGTCGTTTCAAGATAAGCAATCAGTTTTTCTTCCTGCGTAGACACCTTTTCAGTACTTCCCCGGTAAACTGGGGGCTGTATCCTGTCAACAAGATTCGGCAATTCATTTGCATTCTCAATTTGATACCAGTCTCTGGCAGCTTTGCGGAGTTCCTCAATATCAATCTCCTGCTCATCATTTAAAGCAGTAAGCAGGAGATTTTTCATGTCAACTGCGTTAATATTGTATAAAAATGATAATTTAAGAATGGCTTCTTTCACTGGAGCCGTCAGTGCCCTCTGTGGCAGTATCATTTCGTGAAGACCGGCTTTTAGTATTTCAAAATCAAAATCCGTATTTTCGATTTTGATCGAGCTTGTTTCTTTCCGTGTAAAATATTCATGGTCGGACATCACCCTGCTTTCATGCTGTCCCTCTTCATCCATAAGAATGTTTGCCCCGCCAGCTTGTGACGCAAAGACATCCTGAAAGGTACGTGTAATTTCCTGATATTCATGAGTAATTGGTGATTTGTCTGAAAAGTATTTTTTCAAACGGGAGAAATGAGCTTTCCCAAGCTTTCTATAAAGAAATACATTTAACATGCCATCAGTAAAAAACTGTTCCGGGGATAATGGAGGCTGCAATTCATAAATAAACATCCGCTCATCCCCCGTTTTTTGAACAAAAGATTTTAACAGTCCCATTCCTTCCAGCTTTATTCGGTATTCATATATCTCCCTTAAATTTACAGATAAAAAATTCATAAGATGGTAATGAGTCCATTCCTCTGATGAAAGCCGGTTCTCCTCCACTTCGCTCCAAAGAGTCATGTAAAGACTAAAGCATCCGGCGCCAATTAAAGGCTGATATAATAATGATAGCACCTTTCGGTCAAAATCATGCAAAATCCCATTTAAGGCTACTTGGTAACGATCCACAGGCTGCATATGATTCCATAATTGATTCATGGATGGCACATCCTTAACTTTTTGTGCATGGATAAGCAAAGTTGAGTGAGGCTCATTTAACAGTCAATGAAAAAAGACAGTCAAACGAGCCTGCAAGTCAATGTCTATTAGGATGAAGCTGAGCTTCATTTTAAGATCAATCTTTTTTTAAAAGATCCTTCAGCTCTTCTAAAAAAACATTTAAATCTTTAAATTGCCTGTAGACGGAAGCAAATCGGACATAGGCAACTTCATCAAGAGCTGCAAGCTTATCCATAACCATTTCACCGACAATTTCAGAATTCACTTCAGAATAGCCTTTGCTGCGAAGGCTGTTTTCTATTTCCATCGGTATTTTTTCTAAATCAGCCAACGCCACAGGCCGCTTTTCACACGCTTTAATGAGTCCACGCAAAATTTTGTCACGGTTAAACTCTTCCCTGACTCCTTCTTTTTTCACAACAATCAGCGGTGTTTCTTCCACTTTCTCGAATGTTGTGAAACGATATAGACACTCCTCGCATTCTCGCCTTCTTCGGATGGAACGTCCTTCATCAACAGGGCGCGAGTCAACTACCCTGGTGCTATTATGATGGCAAGACGGACATTTCATTTAATCAGCTCCGTTCAAACGAACACTATTATCTACATGATATATAAAAGCCTCAAAAATCACAAGAATTTATTATAGGAAAAGCGAAGTGTGCCCGCTTATCGGCGACCAGCATAAGACAAGGCGGCTAAGAGGTTCGCTCTTTAACCTCTTTGATGGCTTGGATTATGACCTCGAGCCGATGGCACACGGAGCTGGACAGGGAAAAGCGAAGTGTGCCCGCTTACCGGCGACCAGCATAAGACAAGGCGGCTAAGAGGTTCGCTCTTTAACCTCTTTGATGGCTTGGATTATGACCTCGAGCCGATGGCACACGGAGCTGGACAAAAGGAAAAGCGGAGGGCATCCGTTCAGCGATGTCCGGTGTGAGTCAAGTCGGGCAGTATTGCGCAAACTCCAAATTGCACCAGTAAATTACCTCTATAACAAAAAAGAGTGCGCCAATGTAATCATCGGCCACTCTTTTCGTTTTTATTTTCATGTCCATATTGACTTTAGTTACAGATTAGTGTGCTGCCACTTTTGCTTTCTTCATTTGGACTGGACCCATACCTCTAGGCAGTTCCATTTTTTCACATGTTTCAGCTTCCAACGCTTCAGCAATGTAATCCGCTGCAATATTCGGATCAAGATCACCACATGTATAGACATCTATACTTGCGTAACCATGCTCGGGAAAGCTATGAATGGTTAAATGTGATTCAGAAATGATCACAACACCGCTCACACCTTGTGGAGCAAACTTGTGAAAAGCTACTTCCCTTATTTCGGCACCGGACTTTAATGCTGCATCAACAAACGTTTTTTCAATAAAATCCATGTTGTTCAGTTTATTAAAGTCACAACCCCATAATTCAGATATTACATGACGACCCATTGTTTCCATCGATCGTTCCCCCTTAAAGATAGATTTTAGCGATCTAAGAACAATTTGCAATATTTGAGTTATGCAACTACCACGGGGGAAAGTTAGTCCAGAGAGGTCCTAACCCTTTAAGTAACTGCAAGTCTATTCAATTTTCTGCATCTTGTCATTCATGAGCTAATAAGTTCACGAAAAATAGTATACTTGGTTTAGAGTGGTTTTGCAACATGTGAATATGATTTTATTTTGTGAATCTCGAAAAACCAAAGAATTTTAGGTGGGAAATGCCATTTCACTTTGTCTTCGCCAAAGTCACCTGATTACGGCGACATCATCAGTTGGGATCGTCCAAACTGTTTCATTTTAGTCAGTTGTTCAACTCCCTTCACTTTTGTTAAAGCTGTTTTCACTTCGATTGCTGCCTTCTTAGAGGCATCATTACTCGCTCTGTTTAGAAGCTTGCATATTGAATTTGTTTTACAATTTCATTCACCAAACAGCAACAAAGTTTAGAGAATAAGCTTCGAAATATAGCTCTGGCTGTAAAGGTAAAATTACAGCCGTCCATTAGACCGCTCGGTACCTTGTTCCCTTTTTTCAACTGTTTTAAAAGTAATACGACATTTTTTTATTAACTTGACCTAAGTGGACAAATAACAATCGTTGAAAATGTTGAGGAAAATGGGATGTCTTAAGGTGTTTGCTGCAAAAAATAAGAAAAGCGCAAGCGCTGGGCTAGACAGTGAATATGAATAAATAAAAACCCATTTGTCAAGGATTTCTCCTTTAACAAATGGGCTTCTATAGAAAAACAATATTCCTTTACCCAATATTCAGCTTAATTTCACTATTCATTTCAGCAGCCACCAATTTAGCTAAGTCCACTACTCTGCAGGAATATCCCCACTCATTATCATACCAGGCAAGGACCTTCACTTTTTTCCCTTCCATCACGATGGTAGATAAGCCGTCAATAATACTGGAATAAGGATTCGTATTAAAATCCACAGATACCAATGGCTCATTCGTAATATCCAGAATACCGTACAGCGAACCGTTTGCTGCAGTTCTAAAAGCATCATTCACCATTTCTACCGTCACATTTCCTTTTAAATCAACGACTAAGTCGACCAATGAAACATTCGGAGTTGGAACTCGAAGTGCCATCCCGTGGAGCTTTCCTTTTAAATGAGGGATAACCAAAGCCAGTGCTTTTGCTGCCCCCGTAGTGGTAGGAATGATTGATTGACCGCAAGCCCTTGCTCTGCGCAAATCCTTATGTGGATTATCAATGTTATTTTGATCATTTGTAAAGGAATGGATGGTTGTCATAAGACCGTTTTCAATCCCGAATTGTTCATCAAGCACTTTTATTACAGGTGCCAGACAATTCGTTGTACAGGAAGCATTGGAGATAATATGATGCTCTTTAATATTCAGCGTGTCCTGATTTACTCCCATTACAATGGTAACGTCTTCATTTTTGCCTGGGGCAGTCAGAATAACTTTTTTAGCTCCCGCCTCCAGATGCATCGAAGCTTTTTCACGGCTGTTAAATTTCCCTGTCGCTTCAATGACGATATCTATATCCATTTTCCTCCAAGGAAGTTCTTCTGGATTTCGGTTATTTAACAATTCAATACGATGGCCATTTACAATAATAGAATTTTCATCTGTCAGCACAGTTGCATCAAATTTCCCATGAACTGTGTCATACTTTATTAAATGAGCTAATGTTTCAGCTGGATAGCTCGCATTAATAGCAACGACGTCTAGATTCTCATCTAGAACAGCCCTTCTAAATACCATGCGGCCTATACGGCCAAATCCATTAATAGCTACTTTTGTTCTCATCTTAGCAGCTCCCTTTAATTAGTGTTATACTTAATGATTGTTTCAACCAAAATTAGTATAACATAATTAAATAAATTTTACATGATTAATTTTGTCCTTTTTTGTTAAATTCAAAATAAACGATTCCATAAAAAAGGGCCATCAGAGGGAACTGCCTCCAATGGCCCGCGTGCTAGGGGATTAACTTCCATTCATGTATATAAGAGTTTAGTTGTTTTTCCGTTTCAACCAAAGATCCATTGTTATTAATAACCGCATCTGCTAAAAGAATTTTTTCACGCAGCGGCATTTGGGACGATATCCTGGCCCTTGCATCCTGTTCAGACAATTGATTCCGAAGCATCAGCCTTTCCAGCTGCACATCCTCATCCACAAATACAAGGATTGTTTTTTCCACCATACTCATCAGCTTGCTTTCGAAAAGCAGCGGAATATCCAGAAAGATAGTATGCCTTCCATCAGCAATTGCTGCATTTTTTTCCTTATTCATATAGGCTCTAACAGCTGGGTGAACAAAGCTGTTCAGCAGCAATCGTTTGTCATTATGATTAAAAATAATGTCGCCAAGTGCTGTGCGGTTTATACTTTTGTCCTCATTTAAAATGCTTTCACCAAACTCACGGACAATTTGGTAATAGGCGGTTTCCCCTTTTTCCACTACCTTCCTTGCAGCAAGATCTGCGTCAACAACGATAAAGCCCTTTTCAATTAACATTTTAGCAACTGTGCTTTTTCCACTGGCAATGCCGCCTGTCAAGCCTATAATAGATGCCATTATCCTGCTATCCCCTCTAACGTTAAGATACAAAATAAAATTTTATTGCCCATAAAGGCTATAGGAAAGGTGCTATCTTATATCTCTTAGATAATAAAATTCTTTTATGTTTCCTTTTGGCACTTCGGACAATAATGGGTACCTCTGCCTGCTGAAACTCTTTTTTCAATCACGGTTCCGCATTTACGGCATGCCTCTCCATTGCGCCCATAAACAAATAATTGAAGCTGGAACATACCGATTTGTCCCTGTGAATTAATATAGGAACGTATCGTGCTTCCTCCCTGTTTTACTGCTTCACTCAGAGTTGCTGCGGCTTCCTTAGCAATAAGGCCGATTTCTTCCTCCGAAAGTGATTTGGCTTTTCTTTCCGGATGAATTCCAGCCCGGAAAAGCGCCTCATCTACATAAATGTTTCCAAGCCCTGTCAAGATTGTTTGATCAAGGAGGACGGCCTTTATCTTTCTTTCCGTCTTAGTAAATTTATTTTTTAAATAGTCTGGAGTAAATTCATCAGAAAAAGGTTCAGGGCCAAGCTTATCCAGCGGCTCGGATTTAAATTCCTCACCCCTTAAAAATAAATGCATGGTGCCGAATTTACGAACATCCTTATACCGCATTTCCATTCCATCTGTAAAATGGAAAATAACATGGGTATGCTTATCCAGCGGTTCTCCTTCCGGAAATACTCCATATTTCCCTTCCATTCTCAAATGCGATACTAACGTAAAATCATTTGTATAGAAAAGCAGGAATTTTCCCCTTCTGCCAATATCATCAATTACCTGACCTTTTAATGCATCCGTGAATTCTTCAACTTCCACAGGCTTTTTAATAATTTTTGGCCAGTACACTGAAATATGGTCAATCTCTTTTCCTGTTACAAGTTCTTTCAACGTTTTTCTGACGGTTTCTACTTCTGGCAATTCAGGCATCTGCTTCTCCCCTCTCTTTGCTGTGTTTCTTCTTCAAATGAAATGAAAGTTTTATGCCTATTTTGCGTCAAACCATGTTGGGCCATAGGAGAAATCAACTTTTAACGGGACCTTGAGTTCTAACGCATTTTCCATTACTTCCGGAACGAATTCCTTCAATAACTCAATTTCTTCTTTAGGCGCTTCAAAAATTAATTCGTCATGGACCTGAAGCAATAATTTTGTTTTTAATTTCTCCGCTTGAAGTTTGTCCGCCATTTCAATCATGGCTTTTTTGATAATATCGGCAGCACTTCCCTGTATCGGCGTATTCATGGCTGTTCTTTCCGCAAAACTTCGTATATTGAAATTTCTGCTAGTAATTTCAGGAATATATCTTCTGCGATTAAGAAGCGTGCTGACGAACCCTTTTTGTTTGGCTTCCCTGACAATCTCCTCCATATATTCTTTCACTTGAGGATAGCTCTGGAAGTATCGATCAATAAATTTGGCTGCTTCTTTCCTTGTGATTCCCAGGTTTTGTGAAAGCCCGAAATCGCTGATGCCATAGACAATTCCAAAGTTAACGGCTTTCGCCTGCCTTCTCATATTGGAGGTAACCTCACTCTCACTTACATGGAAAACATCCATGGCCGTTTTCGTATGGATATCCATGTCTGCGTTAAAGGCTTCAATCAGCTTTTCATCGTCTGCAATATCCGCTAAGACCCGTAATTCAACCTGTGAATAGTCGGCTGAAAAAATGACCCAATCCTTTTCAGAGGGAATGAAAGCCTGTCTGATTTTCCTGCCTTCTTCAAGACGGATTGGGATGTTCTGTAGATTCGGATCAGTAGAGCTAAGTCGTCCTGTTTGGGTAAGTGCTTGATTAAACCGCGTATGGACCTTTTGGTCATCATCATGAACCACTTTTAAAAGCCCTTCAATATAAGTAGATTGCAGCTTACCTAATTGGCGGTATTGAAGAATTTCTTTTACAATCTCATGTTCGCTTTCAAGCTTTTCCAGTACATCGGCTGAAGTGGAATATCCTGTTTTCGTTTTTTTCACTACAGGCAGCTGGAGTTTGTCAAAAAGTATACTTCCCAGTTGCTTAGGCGAATTGATATTAAATACCTCTCCAGCCAGGGAATGTATCTTCTCTTCTATTGCGGAAAGCTTTCCGTTTATTTCCGCTCCCATTTCTTTTAATCTTTCTACATCAACCCGAATTCCGGTTGATTCCATTTCCGCCAAGATAAAGGATAAAGGCATTTCCAGTTCTTCAAACAGCTTTAATTGTTCATTCTGCTCAAGCTCAGAAAGACATCTGCTATAGACCTGATCAATTCCTTCCGCTTTTCTTGCTATATGATCTGCAAGTGCCTGTACATCCGGAAGCTTTCTTTTTGCCCCCTTCCCGTATACAAGCTCGTCTTTTTCAATATTTTCAAATCCGTGTCTTGAAACGACAGAGGTGAAATCTTCCACATTTTCTGATGGATTTAATAAATATGAAGCAATCAGCAAGTCAAAATCGATCCCTTTCAGCTCGATGCCCCTTCTCTTAAGGGCAACAATCGAACGCTTTGCATCATAGACATGCTTTATAGCCGATTCATCCTCTGCCCACTTTTTAAAAGACTCAGAGGAGATAGCTGCTTCCGCTGTAAAAAAGAATAAACCCTTATCATTTTTCAAACTAAGGCCGGCTATTTCCCCATGCTGATAGTTTTCTTCAAGAATCTCAAGATAAAGAGACCCGTCACTTGTAAAAATATCCTCTGTAATCGTCTCGATGATTTCAAATGAAATTTCTTTTATTTCTTCTTTAGGAGATGCCTGGACTTTTCCATCGAGCTTTTCTAGTAGTGAGTTAAATCCAAGTTCTTTAAATAAATCGATTAACTGGTCTTGATTAATGCCTGTATACTCAATGTCTTCCACATTAATTTCTATCGGGGATTCGAGGTCAATCGTAGCCAGTTTCTTGCTCATGATAGCCTGATCCTTAAACTCCGTCAGTTTTTCCTTCAGTTTTTTCCCGCTGACGCTTTCTACCGATTCAAGGAGCTGTTCAAGAGTATGGAACTCTTTTAAAAGCTTAATAGCGGTTTTCTCTCCGACTCCAGGTACCCCTGGAATGTTATCGGACGTATCTCCCATCAGACCTTTCATATCGATGATCTGTGCAGGAGTCAACCCATACTTCTCCTGGATATGCTCAGGTGTGTATACTTCGATATCGGTAATCCCTTTTCGGGTAATTCCTACCGATACATTCTCAGAGCTTAGCTGAGTTAAGTCCTTATCGCCTGATATGACTTTTACTTCGTAGTTTTCTGCTTCAGCCTGTTTAGACAGGGTACCTATAATATCGTCCGCTTCATAGTTTTCCAGCTCATACCTTTTAATTCCGTAAGCATCCAATAACGCTCTGATAAATGGAAATTGTTCCGACAGCTCAGAAGGGGTCTTTTGCCTTGTCCCTTTATATTCCTGGAACGTTTTATGTCTGAATGTTGTTTTGCCTGCATCAAATGCAACAAGAATATGAGTAGGTTTTTCTTCCTCCAAAATTTTCATTAGCATCGTTGTAAAACCATAAATGGCATTTGTATGAATTCCCTTATCATTATTTAAGAGAGGCAGGGCAAAAAAGGCTCTGTATGCAATACTGTTGCCATCGATTAAAATTACTTTCTTTTTCAAATGTCATTCCTCCTGCAGCCTGGAACTAGACCGTTTTCTACTTAAACTCATTCTATCATGTTCATTGTAAAAGGGAAAATTGCCTGACTTCTGAGTGGTTTAAATGCTTTACCGTATTTTGAAGCACAGCATGGGGAATTGATCTAATCATTTTATTTATAGAATGGAGTATCACAGGGTTATGCGGAAATAAAAAGTATGAGGCAGAAAGCTTTCTAGTGGAAATGCCATCATTATTTAATAAGGCTCTTTTCGTAAGCTTTGTTGCTATTTATAAATGAATCTTGAATACACAGGGTTCAGGCTTGAAAACAAAATGACTGAAAACGAAAAGATGCCACGATCCCCCATTTGTTATGGATTCAACACTTTTGCGAAAAGCAACAAACTATGAGAAAACAGCCTTTAATAAAATGCAGCTGATTTTCGAATAAATACCTTAACTTTTCAACTAATTGCAGCCCTTTTAAAGAAAAATTCCTTAACTCAACAAAAAAAAGCTGGCCCTATTAGATCGCTGCTCCTTATGAACGAATATTCAATAGCCGATAGGTGCTGGACAAGAAAACATCCTCAGGTTTAGCATTTTATAGAGGGATGCAATAAAAAAACATATCCTCCGCAAAGGAGGATATGCTTTTCATTTAACCTGGCAGTACTTAAGCAAGCACAGCCATTACATTTTTTACGGACTCTGCAGACTTATCCAGCATTGCCTTTTCTTCTTCCAGCAAATCCAGCTCAATGACTTTTTCAATGCCATTCGCGCCTAATATTGTTGGAACACCAAGGTATATACCCTCATAGCCATATTCTCCTTCTAAATAGGCGATCGAAGGAAGTACGCGTCGCTGGTCTTTGACAAGTGCCTCCACCATTTCAACAAGTGACGCGGCTGGTGCATAATAAGCGCTTCCGTTCCCTAAAAGGTTAACGATTTCTCCGCCGCCCTTGCGTGTGCGCTCAACAATTTGTTCTAAACGCTCCTTCGGTATCAATGTTTCCAAAGGTATTCCCCCAGCGTAGGAATAACGTACCAACGGAACCATATCATCTCCGTGGCCGCCCAGAACAAAGCCTGTTACGTCTTTTACAGAAAGATTCAATTCCTGTGCTACAAACGTGCGGAAACGAGCACTATCCAATACGCCGGATTGCCCGATTACACGGTTTTTAGGGAAGCCGGATTCTTTAAAAACGGTGTAGGTCATTGCATCCACCGGATTTGTAAGAACTATGATAAAGCAGTCAGGAGAATATTTTACAATTTCCTGTGTAACACTTTTCATTACCTTTTGGTTGGTTTGAACAAGATCATCTCGGCTCATACCAGGCTTGCGGGCAATCCCTGCAGTAATGACGACAATATCGGAATCCTTTGTATCTTCATAGCTTGAAGTACCGGTAATATTGGCATCAAACCCCTGAACAGGGCTTGCCTCAAGCATATCTAAAGCCTTTCCTTTTGTCGGGTTTTCCATTTGTGGAATATCAACCAGTACCACATCTCCAAGCTCTTTTTGAGCTAATAAAAATGCTGTAGTCGCACCTGTAAAACCACTGCCGATAACAGAAATCTTTTTTCTAATCAATGACATTTGAAACCCCCCTAAAGATTATTTGAATGCAACGTGCTCTTATGTTAGCAGGTTAATAAAGTTCCGCTCATAGCAAATGGGGGATAAATCCCCCATTACCAAAACAGCTATTAATCCATGTTTTTAATTAATTCAGAGCCGAACTCAGAAGTTTTCACTTCAGTTGCACCGTCCATTAGACGTGCAAAATCATACGTTACTACTTTAGAAGCGATTGTTTTTTCCATTGATTTTGTAATTAAGTCAGCCGCTTCTGTCCATCCAAGGTGTTCAAGCATTAATACACCTGAAAGGATAACGGAAGAAGGATTTACTTTATCAAGTCCTGCATATTTAGGTGCAGTACCGTGTGTTGCTTCAAAGATCGCATGGCCAGTTTCGTAGTTGATGTTAGCTCCTGGAGCAATACCGATACCGCCTACTTGTGCAGCTAATGCATCAGAAATGTAGTCCCCGTTTAGATTCATTGTTGCTACAACGTCAAATTCACGTGGACGAGTTAAAATTTGCTGTAAGAAGATATCAGCAATGGAATCCTTCACGATGATTTTTCCAGCTGCTTCTGCTTCGCTTTGAGCTTTATTCGCTGCATCCGTTCCTTGCTCTTCTTTAATTTTGTCGTATTGTGCCCATGTGAACACTTTATCACCGAATTCTTTTTCTGCTAATTCATAACCCCAGTTTTTGAACGCACCTTCTGTAAACTTCATGATATTTCCTTTATGTACAAGAGTTACAGATTTGCGGCCTTCTTTGATTGCATAATTGATAGCTGCACGCACAAGACGGCTTGTTCCTTCTTCAGATACTGGCTTGATGCCGATACCAGATGTTTCTGGGAAACGGATTTTATTTACTCCCATTTCGTTTTGAAGGAATTCAATCACTTTTTTCACTTCAGGCGATCCTTCTTTGTATTCAATACCTGCATAGATGTCTTCAGTGTTTTCCCGGAAGATAACCATGTCAGTATCTTCTGGGCGCTTAACCGGTGAAGGTACACCTTCAAAGTAACGGACAGGGCGCAGGCAGACAAACAGATCCAATTCTTGGCGAAGTGCAACGTTCAATGAACGAATCCCGCCGCCTACTGGAGTTGTAAGAGGACCTTTAATCGCAATTAAGTATTCACGAATCACATCAAGTGTTTCAGATGGAAGCCATTCACCAGTTTTATTGAATGCTTTTTCCCCTGCATATACTTCTTTCCACACAATTTTCTTTTCGCCTTTGTAAGCTTTTTCTACAGCAGCATCAAGAACACGCTGAGATGAAGCCCAGATATCAGGACCCGTTCCGTCACCTTCGATGAATGGGATGATTGGATTGTTTGGTGTTTTCAATACTCCGTTTTCAACAACGATTTTTTCGCCTTGTGTCATTTTTAATTCCCTCCAATTTCAGTATCAAAGGTTAGAAGAACAATATCCTTCTAACCTCTTGTTCATTTAATATTAGAACAATCTTTTTGCGATTTGTAAATATTCGATTAGCGTTCTTCTACAGGAACGTACGTTTGAATTCCAGGGCCTGTATATTCAGCACGAGGACGGATCAAGCGGTTGTTTGCATACTGCTCAAGGATATGAGCGAGCCATCCAGACACGCGGCTTACAGCAAAAATTGGCGTAAACAGGTCATGATCAATTCCAAGTGAATGATAAACTGATGCAGAATAGAAATCTACATTTGGCGGTAATCCTTTTTCTGAAGTGACGATATCTTCAATTTGGATGGACATTTGATAGTATTCAGGCTCACCAGTCAGTTCAGTAAGCTTTTGGGACATTTCTTTAAGATGCTTGGCACGAGGGTCACCTTTTCTGTATACGCGGTGGCCGAAGCCCATAATCTTTTCTTTATTTTCCAGCTTTTCATGGATGTAGCTTTCCACATTCTCAACAGAACCGATTTCAGAAAGCATTTTCATAACTTGTTCGTTCGCTCCGCCGTGCAGAGGGCCTTTTAGTGCGCCGATTGCCGCGGTTACTCCAGAGTAGACATCAGAAAGCGTTGCTACACATACACGAGCGGTAAATGTAGATGCATTCAATTCATGGTCTGCATGAAGTACAAGCGCTTTATTAAACGCTTCCACTGCAATTGCATCAGGGTCTTCCCCTTTCAGCATATACAGGAAGTTCGCCGCAAAGCCAAGATCCTTGCGAGGAGCGATTGGTTCTAGTCCTTTACGGATACGTGCAAATGCAGCTACAAGAGCCGGCATTTTTGCTTGAAGGCGAATAGACTTTCGATAATTTGCTTCGTCTTCCATTACATCTGCTTCTTCATCGTATAGCCCAAGGGATGATACAGCTGTACGCAATGCAGCCATAGGATGAACCTCAGTGATTGGGTACATTTTAAAGCTTTCTACTACTTCTTTTGGCAGCTCCATATTGTCAGCAAGCTGCTGTTTTAATTCATTTAGTTCTGTTTCCGTTGGCAATTTTAAATGCCATAATAAATAAATAACTTCTTCAAAGCTTGCGTTTTCTGCTAAATCATCGATATTGTAGCCAACATATGTAAGCGTGTCATCGATAATGGAACTAATTGAAGAAGTTGTTGCTACAACACCTTCCAGACCACGAGTTGCTGTCATAATATCCCTCTCCTTTTGTTACAATTTCTTTCCCTGCATACTGGTAACTCTACTAGTAAATTAGTAAATGATAAATAATTACCGAAAAAACCGGTAATCGAATGTACAAAAGAATGGCACATTCAAAAAATGCAAACGGTCACATAACCTATTATAATATAATATTTAAAAATGTCTATTTTTTGACATAAAGTTGTCCGCTTACAAACATATTATAAACAATTATCTGATTCTTGTTAATGGAAACCTTTACATCTTTATAATGATTGTTTTTTTAGAAAAATTGCAATCCAGGCATTCACATCGGGTACTGCCGTTAACTGAAGCATTTCCTCCAATGTCATTTTTTATCACGGCCATTCAATAAATTCTCCTCTCACGATTTACTACTACAATTCCCTTTCCTTACTGAAAAAAACCTGGCTATTGAATTCTGTCGAACATTAAGGAACACACAAGCCTTCAGTGGCTATGTGTGTTCCTTAAACAGAGTCTATTACTATTACTGAATAATTTAATAAAAAACACATGCCAGCTTATTTCTTTTGTCGTACGAACTAGTGAAAAAAATCTACTATTCTCATGGCCATATAAGCAATTCCTGCTCCAATTAATGGTCCGACTGCCACCCCCCTGAATAGAGAAACAGCCAAAATCGTTCCTAGTACAAGAGCAGTAGTGATTTCCGGATCTGTTGAAAGAAGCTGTATTCCGTTCTTTGCAATTAACGCAACTAACATACCGGCACCTAATGCAATCCAGGCATAGGGCGACTTCATTGAGTCAAGCAAGTCTTTAAACCCTATCTGTCCGCTTGCAATCGGAGCTAGAACAGCAATAGTAATGACGGTAACTCCCCAGTTAATGCCCTTTGATTGAATTGCAGAAAAAACCTTGCCATCCACACCCACAACCTTAATGACAAGCAAGATTCCCACAGCAATCATGAGAGACTGATTTTTTGCAACAAATCCGATTGCCAGCAATAAAGCGAGAAATAAATACGCTTGATTAAACATCCATATCTTCCTTTCCAAAATTTATTTTTAAGTGCAATTCAAGCTTTTTTTTGACTCTTTAACCATGTAAAATGAATAATAACTGACTCATTAGGAGGTAGAGGATTGAATCCTGAATACATCTATCGATTCATCCGGTTTTTGATCGTAATCGGCATTATCTTTTTGGGCGGATTTGCATTCTTAATGATTGCAAAAGTGGCCTATCCTTTTTTGATTGCTATCGTTATAGCGATGATGATTAACCCCTTGGTCAATATTCTCGAAAAAAAAGCAAGGCTGCCCAGATCACTCGCCGTTATTATATCCATTATTATCATTATTGGTGTATTTATTGGTCTTGTCACCCTCTTAGTTACAGAAATTGTTTCAGGGGCTTCTTATCTGGCGAACGTTCTACCCGAGCATATCCAAACACTTGTAAATTATATTGAAAACTATGTTACTTCAAAAATCGTTCCACTTTATGAAAAAGGAACAAGCTTATTTAAAAGCCTGGGGGCAGGCCAGCAAGACACAATCATCAAAAACATCCAGGCTGCAGGGCAAAAAGTGGCTTCAAATGCTGGTGATTTCCTCCAGAATTTATTCCAAAAACTCCCTGTTTTTGTTGCGTGGATTCCAAACGCTGCAACGGTATTAGTATTTTCTCTCTTAGCCACTTTCTTTATTAGCAAGGATTGGTACAAGCTTACCGGCTTTTTCGGAAGGTTTCTTCCTGTAAAAGCAAGAACAAGCAGCAAATCTGTATTTGAGGATTTAAAAAAAGCACTTGTAGGCTTTATTAGGGCTCAATTAACACTTATATCCATTACACTCGTTATAGTTTTAATTGGATTATTAATTTTGCGTGTTGACTATGCCATTACCATAGCCCTTGTTTGTGGAATTGTTGATATTCTGCCATACCTGGGTACAGGAGTCGTTTTTATCCCATGGCTCATCTATGAATTTATCACGGGACATATACCGCTCGGTGTAGGTCTTGCCGTCCTTTATACAGTAGTAGTTGTACAAAGACAAGTAATGGAACCAAAGATCCTTTCTTCGAGTATTGGCATAAATCCGCTCCCAACATTAATTGCATTATTTGTCGGCTTTAAGCTCTTAGGATTTCTTGGACTCATCTTAGGACCCGTTACACTCGTTGTCATTACGACTTTAAATAAGGCGAATGTTTTTACAGATTTATGGAATTTCATTATGGGTAAGCCTAAGATAGAAATTAAGAAATAAAGCTGATCCTCTAGAATGATTCATATATAACAAGAAAAAGAAGCTAATCTGCAGTAAATTAGCTTCTTTTTTCATATGTGTGTAATTCGTTAACGAAGAATAACGGTTTTACGCCGCATCCATTTTCTGAATATGCGATATAAAAGCGGCTTGAACCATTTTCTTGTAGCCGGCATAAGAAGGAGCAAACCGAGAATATCGGTAATAAATCCAGGAGTGATTAAAAAAATCCCCCCGCTCAAAATACAGACACCATCTGTAATGGCTTCCCCCGGCATTCTCCCGCTCCTGAGATCCTCCTGCAATCTTCTCAGCGTTTCTATTCCCTGCTTCTTCGCCAGATAAGCTCCTAATATGCCTGTAAAGATAATAAGACAGATTGTAGGGAAAACACCTATCAGTTTCCCTGAAAGTATAAATAACCCAATTTCAATAGCAGGAACAACAATAATTAAAAAGAACAGATACCGCAAAAGTATTCCTCCTTTAAAGAAAAGCGGAAGATGCCTTCAAAACCTGCAGCTGGACAATCAGAAAAGCAGAAAACGACGTTCAGCGATAGATGGACTGCACGACTTTAATTAGATAAAGGAAACACGAAAATGAGCTTTCCCAATGAATTTACCCCATTATAAAAGAAAATTGCAGAGTTTGCCCCTGCAATTTTCTTATTTAAACTCTTACAGCACTCCGGCGTGTCCGTTATAGATAATGCCGTGTGATGTATCAACAGTGATTTCCTGGCCGTCATGAAGCTTGGAAGTAGCACCTTCTACACCTACAATGACAGGAATGCCCATTGAAATACCAACTACAGCAGCATGGCTTGTCAATCCGCCTTCTTCCGTAATTACAGCACTGCAATGTTCCATTACAGAAACCATATCTTTATCTGTACCAATTGTGACAAGAATAGATCCAGGAGTCACTTTTTTCTGTGCTTCTTTACTGGATTTTGCTGTTACAACTTTTCCATAAACCGTTTTGCGGCCTAAACCTTGACCTTTCGCCAAAAGGTCCCCTACAACATGGACCTTCATGAGGTTCGTTGTGCCTGCTTCGCCTACTGGTACACCAGCTGTAATGACGACAACATCACCATGTTTCACAACTCCGCTTTCAATACTTTTTTCAACAGCCAAATCAAGCATTTCGTCCGTAGAAGACATTTTCTCTCCAAGCTCAGGGTACACGCCCCAAACTAGCGCTAAGCTTCTTAATACTTTCTCTTGAGAAGTGACCGCAATAATAGGTGACTTCGGACGGTATTTAGAAATCATGCGGGCTGTATGACCACTCTCTGTAGGAGTCACAACTGCATTAACATCTAGATTAATGGCTGTATGAGCAACAGATTGACAGATGGCATCTGTTAAATTGCGGCCGCTGTCTTTGCTGCGGTTAGCCAAAATAGCCTGATGATCCAAAGCCTTCTCAACATGAATCGCGATGTTGTACATGGTTTGGACAGCTTCAGCCGGATAGCTTCCTGCAGCCGTTTCACCAGAAAGCATTATGGCATCTGTACCGTCAAAGATAGCGTTGGCAACATCACTTGCTTCCGCACGTGTCGGCCTTGGATTGCGCTGCATAGAATCAAGCATTTGAGTCGCTGTAATAACAGGCTTACCCAGCTCATTGCATTTTTTAATTAGTTCCTTCTGAACAAGTGGAACTGCTTCAGTTGGGATTTCAACACCTAAATCTCCCCTTGCTACCATTAATCCATCAGAAACAGCAAGGATTTCGTCTATATTGTCAACACCCTCCTGATTTTCAATCTTAGGGATGATTTGGATATGTATTGCATTATTTTCTTCTAATATTTGTCTGATTTCCAACACATCAGATGCACGTCTTACAAAGGAAGCCGCAATAAAGTCAACACCCTGCTCAATACCAAAAAGAATATCTTTTGCATCCTTTTCCGTAATACCAGGCAGACTGACAGAAACACCAGGGACATTTACACCTTTTTTATTTTTAATCATGCCTGTATTAAGGATTTTTGTATTAATTTCCTTTTTATTCCTATCGATTCCAATCACTTCTAATTCAATTAATCCATCATCTAATAAAATTTTAGACCCTTCTTGGACGTCATCGATTAAACCTGGATAGCTAATGGAAAACTTCTCAGGAGTACCAAGAACTTCTTCCATTGCAATCGTAACCGTTTTGCCTTGTGTTAATTCAAAACCGCCATTTTCCATATTGTGTGTACGAATTTCCGGTCCTTTTGTATCAAGCAGGATCGCAACATTTTTTTTCGTATTTTTAGCTGCTGTCCGTATATTGTTGATTCTTGCACCATGCTCTTCAAAATCACCATGTGAAAAGTTTAATCGAGCAACGTTCATTCCAGCATTCATGAGTTTTTCCAGCATTTCCACACTTTCGCTGGCTGGTCCAATTGTACAAACTATTTTTGTTTTCTTCACTTTAATTCCTCCGATAGTTCATCTGTTATATCGATAAAACATGGGATAGTTTATAGATATCCATGTTTATCTGGTGCGGCCTTCTTAAGATTTCCAAAATATCATCATCTACTAATTCATTTTTGACAATACCTACGGCCCTGCCGCCCCTGCCTTCCATCAACAACTCTACTGCCCTTGCACCCAAACGGCTTGCCAGCACCCTGTCAAATGCAGTCGGTGTGCCGCCGCGCTGCACATGGCCCAGTACGGATACCCTTGTATCATAGGTTGTTACTTTTTCAAGTTCTTCGGCAATTCTGTGGGCCTTAACGACTCCTTCAGCCACAATAATAATACTGTGTTTTTTACCGCGTTCACTGCCATTTTTAAGTCTTTCCGTTATTTCATCCATACTATACGCTTCTTCAGGGATCAGGATTGTTTCCGCACCGCCTGCAAGACCAGACCATAGAGCAATATCTCCTGCGTGCCTTCCCATTACTTCAATAACAAAAGTTCTCTCATGTGAGGATGCAGTGTCCCTAATTTTATCGATTGAATCAAGAACTGTATTTAAAGCAGTATCAAAACCGATGGTGAAATCTGTTCCTGGAATATCATTATCAATCGTGCCAGGTACTCCCACACAAGGGAAACCTTGCTCTGTTAAGGCTTTCGCTCCCTGATAGGATCCATCGCCTCCAATGACAACCAGCCCTTCAATTCCATGTTTCTTTAACTGCTCAATTCCTTTTGCCTGGCCTTCTTTCGTTTTAAATTCTTCACAGCGTGCAGAGCGGAGAACGGTTCCTCCCCTTTGGATAATATCTCCAACAGAACCAAGCTCCATTTTTTCTATTTTACCGTTTATAAGACCATTATACCCTTGCTTAATGCCATAAACCTCTAAACCATGATAAATTGCTTTACGGACAACCGCTCGAATGGCAGCATTCATGCCGGGCGCATCGCCCCCGCTTGTCAGAACTCCAATACGTTTCACACTTATCACCCCAAAATAGTAATAAAAAGATCTTGTCTGCTTGAAGAAACGCTTAAAAGAATAAATAAGAGCCCTTGAATAATTCTAAAATACCACTTTCGCCATGTATTCTCAACGAATTCAAACGAAAGGAAATACATTCAAAAATATAAAATTACTGTAAGCGTTACCTTCACATTAAAATTCATATGTTGATTTCGCTTTAAAATGATATGTAGATGTTTAAAAACAAATATAGTAGGCAATTGAATACCATCAATTGCCTAACCATTTTAAATATTTGCGTAATCCTTCTCTTCAGAGAACTTGCCCATCATCTTGTATTTTTCATAACGGCTTTCAATAAGCTGTTCCGATGTTAATGGCAGCAATTCCTTCAGGGATTTTTCCAGAGCACTTCCGATAAATTCGGCTTGAGCCTTAATATCCCTGTGTGCACCGCCTTTTACTTCCGGAATAATATCATCAATGATTCCAAGCTCTTTCAAATCCGGAGCTGTAATCCTCATTGATTCTGCAGCCAGCTTGGCTTTTGATGCATCCTTCCAGAGGATGGATGCAGCTCCTTCTGGTGAGATAACGGAATAGATGGAGTTTTCAAGCATGTGGATGTGATTCCCAAGTCCAAGCGCTAAAGCCCCTCCGCTTCCGCCTTCTCCAATAACAACACAAATGACAGGAACGCTTAATCCAGCCATTTCAAATAGGTTTCTAGCAATCGCTTCGCTTTGTCCCCGCTCTTCCGCAGCCTTGCCCGGATAAGCTCCTTTTGTATCTATAAAACAAATGATCGGACGATTAAATTTATCCGCCTGCTTCATTAAGCGCAATGCCTTTCGATATCCTTCAGGATGGGGCATGCCGAAATTCCGTCTAATATTTTCTTTTGTATCCTTGCCTCGTTGATGGCCCATTACTGTCACAGGAAGTCCTTTATACTTGGCAATGCCCGCGACAATGGCTTCATCATCCCCAAATAACCGGTCTCCATGAAGCTCAAAGAAATCAGTAAACAGATGCTTAATATAATCCAAAGTAGTCGGCCTGTTTGGATGCCTTGCAACCTGAACCCTATCCCAAGGCTTCATGCTTTGATAAATTTCATTTTCGAGTTTTTTATATCTGGCTTCAAGTTTGGTAATTTCAGAAGTAAGGTCCACATCTGAATCCTTTGTAAACTCTTTTAATTCCTCTATTTTCTTTTGAAGCTCGACTAATGGCTTTTCAAATTCTAATTCATTTACCATGTTAATTCACCTTCTTGTTGATGAATTTCAAGGACTGTGGTGATTTTATCCCTTAGTTCTTCCCTTGGGATAACAGCATCCAGCTGTCCATGCTTAAGAAGAAATTCAGCAGTTTGGAAATCCTCAGGAAGTTCTTCCCTAATGGTTTGCTCGATGATGCGCCTTCCGGCAAAGCCAATTAATGCCTGTGGCTCGGCAAAATTAAAGTCTCCTAAAGACGCGAAACTGGCAGAAACCCCGCCTGTTGTCGGATGCGTCATGATAGAGATGATTAATCCGCCATTATGGCTGAACTTTTGAAGAGCCGCACTTGTTTTTGCCATCTGCATTAAGGACAAAACGCCTTCCTGCATTCTGGCCCCCCCGGAGGCTGTAAAGATAATAAAAGGAACTCCCAGCTTATCTGCCTCTTCAATTGCCCTGGTTATTTTTTCTCCAACAACAGAACCCATGCTTCCCATTCTGAACGTAGAATCCATAATGGCTGTTACAATGTCATGATTGTTTATTTTTCCCGACCCTGTCAGTACTGCTTCATTCATATGGGTCTTTTTAATATCTTTTTCCAGCTTCTCCACATAATCAGGAAAATTCAAAGGGTTTACGGATTTCAAATCGTGATCGAGTTCCTTAAAAGTCCCTTCATCAAGAAAACTGTCTACCCTTTCAAATGCATTCATTGGATAATGATAATGACAGTGCAGGCATACCTTTAAATTTTTTTCCAGCTCTTTTGTATACATAATTTTACGGCAGCTTGGACACTTTGACATAATACCTTCAGGAACATCTTTCCTTGTAGAGTCTGAAGGTATCGTTGCGTATTTTTTCTTTTTTGGTTTTGAAAAAAAGTCTTTTAGCAAAGGTTGCTCCTCCTTTGTCTGGCTTTTAGGGGGCTGTCCGCCCCTTCTGCTTTTTTTAGTTTTGTAGCCGATGATTATTTATCAGCTGCAGGGGTTCTAATCCTCTGCATTTAGAACTAGCATGTAAATTAAAAATGCAGATTTTATAATATGTTTTCTTCTTGTATCTTCCTGTGTAAATGTAACGTATGAAAAATTAAAATTTTGTTAGACCATGTCAATTGCTTAACGACATTTCCCGCAGCTCCCCGTGTACATTAAGAGCACGGCCAAGGTCTCGGTTCAGGATAGCATCTAAAAGCTTGAGTTTGCAGTCAGTAATTTTTTCTTCCCTCACCGTATGCAAACCTGATGAATAGTCCTTGAGGATCAACCAAATTTTATAAAGCAGCTTATTTGGCGTTACCGAATACAAATCGTTCCAGAATTCATCCGTATTTCCGTAATAGCCTTTGGTTAATTTCAATTTTAATTCTTCAATGGCTTGTACATTGAAATCATTATCAACCATAGTGCGGATTGCATCCATTTCTATTAGGCCTTTCGTAACTAAGACATCCAGCTTTACTTTTTCATCCTGTAAAATGAACGTACTGATTAATTCCACTAAATGATGGTTAGTAAAATCTCGAAGAAAAGTGCCTTCCCCTCTTCTTGTTTCTATCAATCCAAGCAGCTCCAGCGCCCTCAATCCTTCACGCACAGAAGAGCGTCCTGCATGGAGGCGCTCTGATAATTCACGTTCCGAAGGGAGCTTATCTCCAGGCAAAAGCTTATCATCTGAAACGATTTGTCTTATTTGGCCTACTATTTCCTGAAATACCTTAGTATTACTATTCGCTGATTTCACTAACTCATCACTCATCCTCACGTAAAAGCAAGAATTATTTATTGTTTTATTCACACGCATTCCATTGCAGCAAACTGGCAATTCCTTTAATTTTCCAGTGGTCAGACCACAATGTCTCTACAATAATATACCATAATCGTCTGCGGGATGAAATACTATTTCAGGATGACGTTCGAAACACCCAGCAATGCTTTTAATTCATCAAGGAAGTTCGCCACCGGTTGAATCCAATCTTTTTCAGACAGCTGGAGGGTTTGGTTCCGGTCCTCGTAATACAAAATAACCGGCGTATTGCCTTTGTATTTTTTTAAAATGGCATTAATTTCTTTAAGCATTTCGGTATCGTGATGATCTTTCGGGACTCTAATGTACAGTTTTTCTTTCGTCATTTCCAGGTTCTTTATGCTCTCTGCTTCCTCAAGTTTTTGGACAATAAATTGCAATTTCCCATTTCTCTCTTCAACATGACCTTTCAGCAATACTACGCTGCCTTGCTGGCATATAGCAGAATGAAGCCTGTAAACCGCCGGGAAGATCACTCCCTCGACGTCGCCAGTCGCATCACTTGCAGTCAGAAAGGCCATCATTTCGCCTTTTTTTGTGCGGATGGGTTTTATCTCGGTCAAATAAGCCCCCACTATGGCATTTCGCTGCCCGGCTTTCAATTGAAAAACATGAGTTGAGCCTGCTTGCGTCAATGCTTTCTCGTACGGGCTGACAGGATGGTCTGATAAATATAACCCAAGTACCTGCTTTTCCAGTGCCAGCTTGTCACTCATTTCCATCGGCTCAACTTCAATATACTTGGGCTCAAGTTGAAAGAGCTCCTCGTTGGAAAATAAATCTGGCCCCTCCCCTGATGGACGCATTAATTCTGCGTGTTCTAGCGCAACATCAATATTTGCCAGCAGTACAGCCCTGTCCATGCCAAATTCATCAAGCGCACCAGATAAAACAAGACTTTCGAGCGTTTTCCGATTAATTCCAGGAGCACGCAGGCAGAAGTCAAATAAATCTTTAAATGGCTTGGACTGGCGTGCAGCCAGAATTTGCTTTAGTACAGAAGCACCGATGCCTTTGATTCCTGCAAGGCTGTAACGGATGGCTCCCTTCTCTACACTAAACGGAAACAGGCTGTGATTGATGGATGGAGGAAGAATCTCAATTTGAAATTGATTTGCCTCCCTTACGTATTGGGCTGTTTTATCTTCATTCCCAACAACAGACGTTAAAAGAGCTGCCATAAAGTACAATGGATAATGAGCTTTCAAATAGGCTAACTGATACGCAATTAAACTGTATGCGACAGCATGACTCCGGTTAAATCCATAGTTTGCAAAGCGCACAATTAAGTCATAGATCTCATTGGCCGTCCTTTCGTCATAACCTTTTGTTAAAGCTCCATCTACAAAATGGGTTCTTTCGTAGTCCAGCACTTCTTTCTTTTTCTTGCTGACTGCCCGGCGAAGCAAATCTGCTTCCCCTAATGAAAAGCCGGCCATTTTTGAGGCAATCTGCATAATTTGCTCTTGATAGACAATTACACCGTATGTTTTCTCCAGGATCGGCTTCAAATCAGGATGGGGATAGGAATTTTTGGCCTGTCCGTGTTTTCTTTCAATGTACATCGGAATATTTTCCATAGGACCCGGCCGGTATAATGCATTTACTGCGACAATATCCTCAAAATGGGTAGGCACAAGTCTTATCAGGACATTTCGCATTCCCTCTGATTCCAGCTGGAAAATCCCTGTTGTAAAGCCGCGGGATAAAAGCTGATAGGTCTCTTTATCGTCCAGAGGAAGCTGTTTGATGTCGAGCCTTTTCTTTGTGCCTTTTTGAATATTGGTGACAATTCTTTCAAGAATGGTGAGGTTGCGCAGGCCAAGGAAATCCATTTTCAAAAGGCCGATTTCCTCTAGGACCTCCATTGGATATTGGGTTAAATAAACGCCATCGTGGCCTTCCTGAATGGGAATAATGTTTACAAGCGGCAGCTCGCTCATGACTACCCCTGCCGCGTGCGTTGAAGCGTGGCGCGGCAGCCCTTCAAGCCGCATGGCCGTATCGAAGAGTTTGGTGTTTAAATCAGATTCTTCTACAAAGCTCCTGAGTTTTTCTGACTCCTTCAAGGCATTCCTTAAACCGCTTCGTGATGAAACATGGCGGGAAAGAAACTCGAGTTCTTTCGAATTAAATCCGAAGATCCTTGCCACATCCCGAACCGCAGCCTTAGCAGCAAAGGTGCCAAAAGTGATAATTTGTGAAACATGAAGGGAACCGTATTTATTGGTTACGTATTGAATCACTTCTTCCCTTCTGTGATCAGGAAAGTCGATATCAATATCGGGCATGGAAACCCGTTCGGGATTTAAGAAACGCTCAAACAACAAATCATATTCTATTGGGTCTACGTCTGTTATGCCGAGTGCATATGCCACTAATGATCCGGCTGCAGATCCCCTTCCCGGACCCGTCAGGATACCTTGTCTCCTCGAAAATTCCATGAAATCCCAAACAATTAGAAAGTAATCATTAAAACCCATCTCATCAATGATTTTCAGTTCATAATCCAGCCGTTCCAAATAGAGAGTTCCGGGATGCTCCAGCCTTCTTCTAAGCCCTTCCTGACAAGTAATTCTTAAAAGATCACCTGCTGTTGTCCCTTCCTCCAGCGGGAATTTTGGCAGCAGCCTCTGATTGAAAGGAAGATCAAACCGGCAGGCCTCTGAAACCATCCAGGTAGTTTCAAGTGCTTCTATTTCATCAGAAAATAGCTCGGCCATATCTTTTGCCGGCTTTAAATAATATTCTTCAGATGGAAGCTTTGGCCGCTCTTCATCAGAAAGCTTCACTCCATCCCTGATGGCAAGAAGACACTCATGGCTGAAGGCATCCTGCTGTTCAAGATACTGTACATCATTTGAAACGATCATTTTGATGCCAAGCTTTTTACTGATTTGTTTAAGCCTTGAGAAGATGGTTTCTTCCTGATGTACCCTGTGCCTTTGCAGCGATAGGAAAAAGGCGTCCTTTTCGAATAACATCTGATAGTTCTTTGCTGCGTTTTCAGCTTTTTCCACTTCATTATTCAGCAGAAATTGTTCTACTTCCCCTGTGATTCCAGGAGTAAAGGCGTATAAGTCCTCACGATACCCCTTCAGCCATTTTAAAGGAATTCCATCCTGAGCTTTTGTTTGAATCGTACTGGAAATTTTCATGAGATTCTGGTAGCCTTTAAAGCTTTTCGCTAAAAGAACGATAGGATATGACATTCCCGGTTCAATTTCACTCTTTACGTCTGCCGTCAAACCAATAATCGGTTTTATGCCCTGTGCCTTGCACTCTTTATAAAATGGAATGGCTCCATACAACACATTCCTGTCTGTGATAGCAAGGGTTTGATACTTCATTTCCTTTGCTTTCTGAACCAGCCTCTCAATGGAGATGGTGCTGGATAACAGACTGTACGCTGAGGCAATTTGGAGATGTATAAACGACAAGGGTATCCCCCCTTTTTTTAATGGATAAGTATAAAATTTTTTATTAAATGAAGTATTCAACAAAAGTAGTCAATGTCAGGTTACAGCCCCTATTAGGCCGGCGGATTTCTGCGTCCCCTCACTAAGATGAACCAACATCTAGTTTCCTTTATCTCCGTCGATGAATCTGAAATCCGTACGCCGATGAGCATGGCGCTTCCTAATTTCTTCTTATCAATCTCATCTTTGGCTTCTTACAGGCTTGGTCTTTTCAGTAAACAACACTCTATGTAAAGCCGCTTTCTACTATTATAAATCGGTTATTCAAAAAAAGAAAATATGTTCGATTTCATAAGTTAGGGTGTCGTCCCATATACATTAACTAGTAGTTGCTGCTTAGATTGTTGTTTTTCATCAAGGCTCACATATCATGAGACACTTGGTATCTTTTCCTTAGTGCAAGCCGGGCCTCTCTTTTCCCAGTCATTCTTAAAAAGCTAACAACATCTCCGAAAAGAGCCTTGCAAATATATTCATGTTAGAGCGATTTGCCGTCTAACATCTTCACCCGTTTTGCCTGCTCTTTTTTGGATGGTAAACAAAAAAATTTACAATTAAAGGGATGATTAACATGAATGAAGCTTTTTTTCCCGCTTTTATCAACAGTTATTTTATTGCACTCGGTGTGATGCTGGGAGGTACATTAATCGGCGGCCTTGCTGCATTTGTTACCGGACAACCCCTTTTAACAGAGATTACAAAGATTGCCAACGGCCTTAGAATATGGGCCATTATTGCAGCAATTGGAGGAACATTTGACACCGTTTATAGTTTTGAAAGAGGGTTTTTACAAGGGGAAACAAAAGATCTTTTAAAACAATTCATGCTGATCCTTTCTGCAATGGGCGGGGCACAGACAGCTGCATTAATCATACTCTGGCTGACACAGGAGCATGTTTCATGAGAGTGCCGCCATTGTACCGAAAGCCAAGCTGGCAGCGCTTTTTGGCAGGTGCTGTAGTAGGCGGATGCTTGAGCTGGATTATTTTTCTATTTATGTTCGGTGCTTTGCAGGAGAAGCAATCCAAAAAAATTAGTACACAGAAAAGTATAATTGAAGACCTCCAAAATGATATTTTAATTTGGCAAAAGGAATATAAGCAAATCAATCAAAAAAACGCTGAACTCCTCATTGTTCAGAATCTGCAGGTAAAGATCAACAATTATAAAAAATATAATATTGTAGATTCCCAGAGTATTTTTGAAGCAGAGGAAGCCATAAAAAAAGATTTAAATTCTTTACTGGCCAAGGATTTGGATACCGTTTATAAGAACAGGGAATTGATTTTAAAAACACTAGAAAATAAAACCATCACCATTAATAACCGGCGATACAAACTGGTCATAAAGGATATTTTTTTCTACTCCAATATAGTCGTCAACCTTGAGCTCAAGCTTGCGTAGAGTGACTTTTCGGAAGAAAGCGGACATTTTTAAAACGGCCAAATAACAGGAGCCTGCCGGAACAGGCTCCTGTTTTTATAGGATAAGTATTAATTTTCCTTAGATAAATTTAACTAATGGAGTTACTGTCTAAATCCAGCGCCTGAACTGCCTCGCTGTGTTTCCTTTATCTCAGTCGGAGCCTGCAAAATCCGTACGCCGATGAGCAAGGCGCTTCCGCTTTTCTTTGTCTAGCTCTAGCGCCTATCGGCTAGCGGATTTTTTCGTCTCCTCCCTACGATAAGTCAACATCAGCTCGTTCCTCGCTGTGTTTCCTTTATCTCAGTCGGAGCCTGCAAAATCCGTACGCCGATGAGCAAGGCGCTTCCGCTTTTCTTATCATTCTTTTTTACATACAGCTACGAGATCAGCGGCAACTTTCTCCACATCTTCCCATGAATAAACAGAGGCACCTGCTGCCAGGGGATGTCCGCCGCCATTGTAACGCATAGCTATTTGATTGATGACAGGCCCTTTAGAACGGAGGCGGACACGAATTTGATCATCTTCTTCTATAAAGAAACACCAAGCCTTTATTCCTTTGATATCCCCTAACGAGCTTACGAGCTGAGATGCTTCTGAAGGTATCAGATTATATTCCTGCATCAGCTCTTTTTTGATCTTCACAGCTGCAGCACCATGCCCCAGCAGCTGATAATTTTGCAGGATATACCCCTGCAGCTTGATGACATTGGGTTCCAATTCATATAAATGATCGTATAGTTCATTACGATCAAACGAATAACGGATCAGTTCACCGGCATAGTCAAATGTTCTTTGTGTAGTACTGGGATATAAAAATCTTCCCGTATCCCCCACGATTCCGCCGAAGATAAGACGGGCTGCTTCATCATTCATTTGCAACCCTTTTTCACGGCCGTACAAATAGAATTCATATATCATTTCACTAACAGACGAAGCTGATGTATCCACCCAAAGAATGTCGCCATATGGATCTTCATTTGGATGGTGGTCAATTTTAATTAATTTATCCCCTAATCGGTACCTTGAATCGCAAATCCTCTCTTGATTGGCTGTATCACATACGATAACAAGCGCCCCTTTGTAGACTTCATCCGATATCTTATCCAATGTTCTTAAGAATTCCAAGGATGGTTCAGGCTTTCCGACAGCATAAATATTTTTTTCAGGAAACGATATTTTCAGTATTTCAGCTAAACCGCCCTGCGATCCATAAGCATCTGGATCAGGACGGACATGGCGGTGCAAAATAATGGTTTGATATTGTTTAATGGTTTCAAGGATCTCTTCTTTCATTTCAAGGGCCCCTTTTCAAATAATATTTTATAAATATAGAATAGTTGAAAAATTAATGGATTTTCCCGGCCAATCTGTTAAAATTACAGGTAACTAAGCCTATGTAATGGGAGGAAGCTTAATGCCTGTACTTGTCTTTCTATTTGTATTATCATTTTCCTTTTATGTTTATTATAAAATTAAATTTGTTCGAAGCCGGCTTCCGATGGTAAGAAAATATCTTTCTGGCAAATCAGGTGTTTCGCTTGGCTTATTTGTAGGATTATTTGGGGTTAATGAACTTTATTTATATCATACTGCCACAACATACATTATTGCTTCCATTTTCATTTTAATAGGGCTATTAAGCATATGGTCAGGCTGCAAGTCCTTTCTTTATTACCGCTCTTTTGCTGCCAAGGAACTTGAAGAAGCAAATAGCTTGAAAAGCCGCTTTTAACATGCGGCTTTTTTTAGGGATCATTTTAAAGTATGGCTGTTTTCCCATAGATTGTTGCTTTTCGTAAAAGTATTACATTCGTGTAAAGTGAGTCTTCGCCGCATCTTTTCGTAAGTAATTCTACTACAGAGCCTGTGAATTTCTTTATTTTTTCGTGTTAAATAGCAACAAAGTTTACGAAAAGAGCCTAAAGTATTTAACCACTGTAGTCTCTTTCCAGCTCCAGTTCCAGCGGCTAGCGTATTTCTATGTCTCCTCCCTGCAATAAGTTAACACAGAAATAAAGCTGAGCCTGTTTATAAATCAGAATTTTACCTTTCTATCAACTGGCACATAAGCAGAGCTTTTCCTACTAAAGCACCTTGATTGTAAACCTCCACATCCACCTTGCCGAGCTTTCTTCCAGCCTCCAGCACTTTTGGAACAATTTCAATCATGCTTTCCATTTGAACAGGTTTTATAAAATATATTGTCATATTTTCAATGACAATGTCCCCTTTCTTTAGATAGCGCAACTTACGGTTGGCGGCCTCATAAACCAGTGTTGTAAATACTCCATATGAGATGGTTCCTAATGAATTGGTCATCTGGGGAGTAACTTCAAAAAGATACCGTTCCTCCGCCTTTGTCTCAGGGGACTCCAGTTGTACCGTTACGATATCATCAATGGTTTCTCCTACCTGCGGCTGCCGTTGTGCCATCTGCAAAGCCTTTAAGACATCCTGTCGGCTAATAATTCCCTCCAGGCGGTTATAGTCGTCCACAACTGGAAGAATCTCAATACTGTCCCAAATCATCATATGGGCTGCAGCGGTAACACTTGTATTTTTACTGACGGTAACCGGATTTCTCGTCATTACCTTTTCAATTTTAATAGCATATTCTTCTTCCAGAATATCCTTTGATGTGACAATCCCCAATACCTTCATATTTGCATCAACCACCGGGAAGCGAGAGTGAGAGGTTTTACGTTTAACCGCATACCATTCCTCCACCCTATCCTCTGCATCTAAATAAACCGTTTTATCAAGGGGAGTTAAGATGTCATCCACCAGGATAATCTCTTTTTTGATTAATTGATCATAAATGGCCCGGTTGATCATCGTTGCAACAGTAAATGTATCGTAGCTGGTGGAAAGAATCGGAAGCTCCATCTCATCTGCTAGCTTTTTGACATGGTCAGAGGTATCAAACCCTCCTGTAATCAATACTGCCGCCCCTGCTCGCAGCGCCAGCTCATGTGCGTTTGTCCGGTTCCCGACAATCAGCAAATTTCCCGCTCCTGTATATTTCATCATGGCCTCTAATTTCATTGCCCCGATGACAAATTTAGTAAGGGATTTATGTAGCCCTGCTTTACCGCCCAAAACCTGGCCGTCAATGATATTCACGACCTCAGCAAAGGTCAGCTTTTCAATATTTTCTTTTTTCTTTTTTTCTATCCTAATCGTCCCTACACGTTCAATTGTACTCACATAGCCTTTATTTTCTGCTTCCTTTATCGCCCTATATGCAGTACCCTCACTGACATTCAGGGCTTTGGCGATCTGCCTGACTGAAATTTTCTCTCCAATTGGCAGGGTATCTATGTATTTTAAGATTTGCTCATGCTTTGTAGCCAAACCGCTCCCCCTTTTCTTGCCGGTCACATAGTATTAGCTTCAATTATAAAGAGTAATCCGTGTGTTTTCAACGAAAAGCACAAGAGCTTGTAAATGAATATAACCCGCGCTCAGAGACTTTACTTTACTCCACTAAAGGGGTCTGACCCCTTTTACGCTTTAAAGCACAAAACTTCGCATTTTATTTTCGTTATTCCCATCGTCATGTCCATTGTAATCAATATTAGCTCACAAAAAATGGACTGCAGATAGATTTTATTCCCTGCAGTCCATTTTTCCTTCTTTAACTGTAACTTATGAGCTAAAACCCAATTGAATTCCTATAACAAAGCCTATCAGTTAGATCTGACTCGTTTTTTAGGTGCTCTTTCCCTGATCGCTGTTTTCCTTGCAACAGGAGTATAAAGCATGGCTGATACATTGCCAGCGAGCACCAGAATAGAAAAACCAAGCCACACCAGCGTAAACTTGCCTTCAATCTGGTTGAACTGAAAACTCAATCGCGGCACTGCATAGTAAACCATTAAAGCCCCCAGTAATACACAAAGCAAATATCGTTGCTTCACTAAGCTTGCTCCTTTCTCCTAAACAATAGCTTGTTCATAGTTTATGCATAGGCATGGAGAAAGTTCACTAAAAAAGCAGGATTTAGCAACTTTTTTTGGGCTGATTACAGTTCGATAGAGTCGCCGGCCTTCATGATTTTACCGTTATTTTCTTTTAGCAGGTTAATAAATAACTGCGGATCCTGTTTGATTGGCGGGAATGTATCATAGTGGACAGGAACAACCGTTTTAGCTTGTAAAAATTCAGCTGCTAATGCTGCATCCTCCGGTCCCATCGTAAAGTTGTCTCCAATTGGCAAAAAGGCTAAATCAATCGGATGGCGTTCACCAATCAGCTTCATATCTGAGAACAGGCCTGTATCTCCAGCGTGATAAATAGTTTTCCCCTCTGCCATCAATAATACGCCCGTAGGCATTCCCAAATAGATAATTTCTTGATTATCCGTAATCATTGCCGAACCGTGGAAGGCCGGCGTTAGTTTGACTTTACCGAAATCAAATTCATACGCTCCGCCGATATGCATAGGATGTGTGTTTAATCCCTGAAAGCTTAAGTAATTGGCAATTTCATTATTGGCAATGACAAGTGCACCGCTTCTTTTAGCAATTTCAACAGTATCCCCAACATGATCGCCGTGCCCGTGAGTAAGAATAATAACATCAGGATTTTCATTATCAACCTTTAAATCTGTTTGGTTATTGCCGTTAATAAATGGATCAAATAAAATCGTTTTACCATTTGTCTCAACTTTTACAACTGAATGACCATGGAAAGATACCTTCATGCGAAAACACTCCTTTTACCGTTATCAATTTAAAATTCTTCCCTTATGTCTTTTATCCTTTTCCCGTATGTACAAACATCCTGTCCAATAAGGAAGTCAAAAAAAGAGAAGCCTCTAGACTATTTTCCCATGACAAACTCTCATCCGCAAGAAATTGGATTTTCATTCGTATGTTTAAGAAAATCATTGATACAAATGCAGATTATAAAACTATTAACATTTTTAAAGACATTTTTAAACTAATTCCCTGAATTTTTGATATGCTACTAGTAGAACTTTTTAAGGAGTTGAAACAAATGAAGCAAAGATTGCAAAAGTTAACAGAGTGGTTAAAAAACGAAAATATAGATGCTGCTTTTTTAACCTCTAAGGACAATGTTTTTTATTTAAGCGGCTTTCGCAGCGAACCCCACGAAAGACTGCTGGGCTTAGCTGTATTTCAAGACAAGGAACCTTTCTTGATTTGCCCTGCTATGGAGGTACATGATGCAAAAAACGCAGGATGGGAATGGGAAATCGTCGGCTATTCAGATACAGACAACCATTGGGATATTGTTGAGAAAAAAATCCTCGACCGAGTAGGAAAAGTACATAAATGGGCAATCGAAAAAGAAAGCATGAATGTAGAACGGTATGAGGAATTTCTTCATCGTTTTTCCGGGGCTTCTTATACGGCTGCAGAAGAAATTCTTCGTAAACTACGCATGATCAAAGATGATAAAGAATTAGAACTCATTCAAAAAGCATGTGAATATGCGGATTTTGCAGTTCAAACTGGAGTCAACGAAATTAAGGAAGGCAAAACTGAACTGGACATCCTTGCAGCAATTGAATATGAGTTGAAGAAAAAAGGCATCTCAGAAATGTCCTTTTCAACGATGGTTCTTACGGGAGCAAATGGAGCTTCTCCTCATGGCAATCCCGGATCAACCAAAATTCAAAAGGGTGATCTTGTCTTATTTGACCTCGGGGTAGTGTACGAAGGGTACTGCTCAGATATCACAAGAACCGTTGCCTATGATCATGTCAATGAAGAGCAGGATAAAATCTACCATACGGTTCTTGCTGCAGAAGAAGCGGCCCTTAAGGCAGTGCGGCCAGGGGTAGCTGCAAAAGAATTGGACCAAATTGCCCGGAATATTATTGCCGAAGCAGGCTATGGCGACTATTTTCCTCACCGCTTAGGCCATGGGCTGGGAGTCAGTGTTCATGAATATCCTTCTTTAACCAACACGAATGAGTTGATTATGGAAGAAGGCATGGTCTTTACAATCGAGCCAGGCATTTATGTGCCACAGGTAGCAGGTGTCCGCATTGAGGATGACGTATATGTCACAGCGAATGGCGGAACTGCGCTTACAGCCTTCCCAAAAACACTGCAAATTGTGAAGGGGTAAAAGAAAAACGGAAGGCACCTGATCATTGGCGACCAGCATAAAAAGGGTAGTTAAAAACAAGCAGGAACTCTAAAAAATGGGGTCCTGCTTGTTTTTATTTCTCTATTTACTATCAGCCAAGATGAGGAAATAACCCTTTTACACCGTCTGCAATCATTTGGATGGCAACAACCGCCAAAACCAGCCCCATCAGCCTGGTAACAACATTTAAACCCGTTTGCCCGACCCTTGTGATAATCGAAGTAGAAAAATAAAACAAAAGAAACGTTGCAATAAGAACAACTGTATAACCAATTAACACGCTCAGCAGGTTAATAGGGCTGTGGGACGCTGTTGAAGCCATAACCGTTGCAATTGTCCCTGGTCCTGCCATAATAGGCAAAGCGAGCGGTGTAACAGAAACATCCTCCTTCTCCATTGCTTCCGCTTTTTCCTTGGTTCTTGGGGACTGTGCCCGCGATTGCTTGGCATGCAGCAAATTATAGGCAATTCCAAATATAAGAATGCCTCCTGCAATGCGAAAAGAATGGATGGTGATGCCAAATACACTAAAAATAAAATGTCCCAGAACTAAAAATACTGTTAATATGATGAATGATACAATGGTAGCTTTTTTTGCTGTTTTTCTCCTGTCTTCCAAGCTGTAGCCATCAGTAAGACTAACAAAAATCGGAATATTTCCGATTGGATTCATAACAGCAAACACTGTAATGATTAAATGGATGATCGTACCAATCATTTTTTAGCTCCTTTCTGATAATGTTATAAAATTCATTTACCCTATTTAACATTAAGCAAGCCAATTCATCTTCCAATTAGATAGTTTTTCCCATAAAAAAAGGATTGATTCGAGATCAATCCTTTCTTTATTTCTATATAAATTGAAATTAGTTTTTTCTTATAAATTGGCTATTGATTTCCTCTGCAGGCACTCGCTTTCATACGAGGCAGACAGGCGCAAATTGCGCCTATTGCCTGCTTGTTATGAAAGAGTCCCGTGCCTTCTGCTCCAATCATCAAATTAAAAACTTAAATTCAACATATATATTTATTCATTTAAAAAAGATAGCGCATCTACATGCTCAAGCTGTAAATCATCCGCTACTGCTTTATAAGTGACTGAACCATTAAGAGTATTAAGTCCTTTTAATAAAGGTTCATTTTCTAAGCAAGCTTTTTTATAGCCTTTATTGGCAATTTGCAATGCATATGGAACAGTGACATTTGTCAGTGCAATAGTAGATGTACGCGGCACAGCCCCAGGCATATTGGCAACAGCGTAGTGGACAACCCCGTGCTTTTCATAAGTTGGATTATCATGAGTTGTTATACGGTCACTTGTTTCAAAAATTCCGCCCTGGTCAATGGCGATATCCACCACAACTGATCCAGGAGACATCGCTTCAATCATTTCCTCTGTTACAAGCTTAGGCGCTTTTGCACCTGGGATGAGAACTGCTCCAACAACAAGATCAGAGTCTTTTACTGCTTCTGCAATATTGTAAGGATTCGACATAAGCGTCGTAATTTCACTTCCAAAAATATCATCCAATTGACGCAGACGATCAGGATTTAGGTCGATTACCGTCACATCGGCCCCAAGTCCAACTGCCATTTTAGCCGCATTGGTTCCTGCAACACCGCCTCCGATAATCGTTACTCTTCCTCGCTGAACACCAGGAACGCCAGAAAGCAGGATTCCTTTGCCGCCTTGATTTTTTTCAAGGAACTGCGCTCCAATTTGAGTGGACATTCTTCCGGCTACTTCGCTCATTGGCGTTAGTAAAGGAAGGGACCTGTTTGGAAGCTGCACGGTTTCATACGCAATTCCAATTACTTTTTTATCCATTAACTCTTTTGTTAACTCAGGAGCTGCAGCAAGGTGCAAATATGTAAATAGAATTAGACCTTCACGGAAATAGTGGTACTCACTTTCAATCGGCTCTTTTACCTTCATTACCATTTCAGCTGCCCAGGCTTCGGCCGGATTTTCTACAATTTTTGCTCCTGCATTAATGTAATCAGTATCTGTAAAGCCAGAACCCATGCCTGCATTTGTTTCTATTAATACCTCATGCCCCGCGTTTGTTAGTGTTACAACACCGGCAGGCGTCATGGCTACCCTGTTCTCGTTATTTTTAATTTCTTTTGGAACTCCAATACGCATAGTAAAACCCCCTGATTTACTGATTCTATTCATTTAAGTAATTGTAAACACTTACATTCTATCACTCTGGTTTGAGTTTTCCTATCACTTTTATATTATATTAAAAATATAACACTAGTCCATTTATTCTAATAATTCTTTTAATAAACGGTCTCTAACAAATTTATTGGTTTCGTTTAGCTTGCCTGTTGATTTCACTGCAGACACTCGCTTTATGCGGTTGGTTGAGGAACTTCCTTATGCATGCTCCTGCACGTCTTCCCATAACTTGTTCATTCTGCAGGAGTCGGGTGCCTTTTGCTTTCAATCAACTTTTGGTTCAAATTAACATAACTATATCCGATACATTGGTATTGCATTGATCATCCTGCTGGTTGATTTACGCTGCAGACACTCGCTTCAAATCAACACGGAGGGAAAATTAAGTTCCTTGTTTTTCAGCTCAGTTGAAAGGAGTGTTACACGTTTCAAACGAATGAGCTAAAACAACAATGGAATCCTTATACAAAGCCATTTTAAATTAAAAAGGAAACACACTCCCGCAAGCATGTTTCCTTTTTATGGTTTTATTTCTCTATTGTGCTACTTCTATACTTATCCAGATCAAAAGAGCCTGTTTCTTCTCCAAGTACCCCGCTTTGATAGGCAAGCTGGATTTGATTTGTAATTTCACTTAGACCATCTTCATCATAATACAAAGAAGGCATATCATCCTTTTTGTTCATAAAAAACCCTCCCATTCTTTCCTTGTTCTTTGATAGGATTCGATGGGATGAAAAAATTAAACCGGCTAATTTTTAGCAAATCGCCTGTTATATCGTAGGAGGGATCATTTTTATAAAAGCTGACCTCCTGCTTCACCTTTATGGCAGTCTGTTTCCTCTTGCCGTGACATATAGAGTGTACCATTCTTCTCTCGTCATCTGCTCTGCCTGGCGGATAGCGTCCTGGCACTTCTGAATACGCTCAGGATTCGTTGTGCCAATAACCGGCTGAATCATGGCAGGATGCCTCATTAACCACCCTAAAACAATCGCTTCTCTGCTAGTTTCTTTTTCAATTGCCATTTTCTCGACTAATTCCTTTGTCTTCAGCTCAGCTTCTGTGAGATTTGGCTCCTCTCTGCCTGAAAAAATCCCTCTCGCTAATGGAGACCACGCTTGAATCTGTATATCGCTCATCATGCTGTATTCAATAAAGCCTTCAGCGAAATGAACGTCTGTTCCTACTTGCTGATTAACATGTATACCTTGGTCAACCCAGTCAAGCTTGTTTAAACTCATTTCTAACTGGTTTACGATGATTGGCTGTTCACTATATGTTTGAAGAAGTGACATTTGGCCTTTGCTCATATTGGATACACCAAAATGACGCACTTTTCCTGAGGCGTGAACATCACGGAATGCTTCCGCAACTTCTTCTGGCTCCATTAAAGGATCTGGTCGGTGAAGCAGTAAGATATCAAGGTATTCGACAGAAAGCCTTTTTAAGATATTATCTACAGAATGCAGAATATGTTCTTTTGAAAAGTCATACCTTCCCGGCGCCTTTTCATCCTCAAAACGAATCCCGCATTTACTTTGAATGACCATTTGTCCACGTAATTCAGGACGTGCCTTTAACACTTTTCCAAAGGTTTCTTCCGCTTTTCCTCTTGTGTAGATATCAGCGTGGTCGAACATCGTGATGCCCGATGCAAGAGCAGTATCGACTGCTTTTTCAGCTTCCAGAATGTGCTGTTTTGTGATAGGGCTGCTATCCCAGGAACCGCCAAACCCCATACATCCTAGTGCAAGGCGGCTGTTCGTTATGTTTCGTTTTTCTAATGGCATCATTTTCATATTGGAAATCCCCTTTTCAACTTCTTATATGTTTTTTAGAGTTGATCCTTACCCAGTTCACGGACAAGATGGCCCAGTTCCGGCATAATCAGCTTCTTCATTGCCAGACGTACTGCCCCTGTAGAACCGGGAGTGGCAAAGATCATTCTCCCTTTATATGTGCCTGCAGCCGCTCTGGACAACATGGCTGCGGAGCCTATGTCTTCTAAATAGCTAATCATCCTGAACAGTTCACCAAAGCCGATTAATTCTTTCTCAAATAAAGCAGTAACGGTTTCAATGGTTACATCACGGCTGGCCATCCCAGTACCCCCATTCAGTAAAATCACCTGAATGGCAGGATGGCTGGCAGCCCTCTCCACTGCGGCCGTAATGTCTTTCTGTTCATCTTTTACTATGGTGTAAAATTCAACTGAATGTCCTTCTTCTTGAAGAAATGTGTGCATTGCCGCTCCACTTTTGTCCGTTTCTTTTGTACGGGTGTCACTAACCGTTATGACAGCACAGACAACACAATCAGGAGCTTTTTGTTTATGTTCAGATACACTCATTCTGCAATTTCCTTTCTCTGCCGTTTTATAAACAAGATTGTCCTTATTGAGCCGAATATTTATCAAGCAGATAACGGTATTGGTAATATCGGCTGGCAAATTCAGTCACTTTCCTTGTATAACGGTAATTAGATACGGCCCCTATCCCCATTGATAATAAAGGAATGCGGGAGAGTGTTTTTCTACTAAAGGACGCGATAAAAAATACCTTAACCAATTGCTTTAGCGGCTCCTCAAGCCAATGGACATTGGTGAGCTGTTCATTTCCCCCGTAAAAATAAGAATCATGGTGATTTACTTCTAGATCTTTCATTAATTCATTCCAGCCTTCCCCTTTTAAGCGGGCAGGCAAGGTAGCAGCATGAAAAACCTTTAATGAAGTCATCATCTCAAACGGAATCTGCACATCATATCCATAGGACATGGCTGTCAATTGAACGGCTCTGAGGTTTAGGACAAGCATCGCAAGAAAGTCTGTGGAAAGTATTAACGCTTGGCCCGTTCCCGTAATCCCTCCCTGTAGAAAAGAATACAATCTATGGCGGGAGGCATGCTGTTCTGCTATGTATTTCAGCTGGTCAGCGTTCAATTGGCGAAGGTCCTGAATGGATTGTATGGATTCATTAAATATTCTCCCAGTGACCAGGATTTGTTCACGTGCATCATTTTGAATTTGCGTACCTTGAATAAGGGAATTCAAATGAAATAGCCAGGTATCCAGCTTATTAAAGAATAGTTCAGCAGCAGGTTCAGGTACCAGACTCAAGGCCTGGTCTGTCCAATTATTATAAACGTTTACAAAATCATTTGTTTCATATTGAAGAATGGATTCTTCAAATGCCTGAATCTCTTTCCAAATCGTTTCTTCCCGCTTTGACATCGCCATATCATCACCTCTATTGAGGAAAATTTTGACTCTCTGGCTAGTATAACACAACTGCTCAGCTGGTTTAAAAGGAAAGCATCGAATGGAAAGTTCTTATCGCTAGAAACTTTACTTAGAGTTAGCTGCTCTAAAGCAAGAGAAATTAGGATACCTGAATTTGTTATAAAAATCTAAGGCAGCACAGGCAATAACAAGCTTCCATTTTTTTTGAGGGTCGCTATCTGTGCAAAAAAATAAAAAAACAACCTTTTCTTAAATAGGATTTAAGGCTGCTATTTTTAAATACTATTTACTTTTTATTAAATGCTTTTGTTGTTTAAAATGACCTTTATTAAATTTCTATGGCGGTAACTGCTTGTTTTTTAGCTCATTTTTCCTTCTTTACGAATGAGCTAAAAAACAACTGGGTCCTAATCAAACCTATGTCAGTTTCTCCAAAAGCTTCCATCTAGGCGAAAACAGCAGTATCAAAGAGGCTTGAGCCTGATAACATCCCTTGCAATCATAACTTCTTCATTTGTGGGGATGACCATTACTTTAACAGGTGAATGGGGATAATTAAGAAAGGTCTCTTCGCCGCGCACTTTATTTAAGTCAGTGTTCCAATACACGCCCATAAACTCCAGGCCTCGTAAAACCCTGGCCCGAACCGCCTCACTATTTTCACCAATTCCAGCTGTAAAAATAATAACATCCATCCCAGACATTCTTGCTGCGTATGAACCTATATATTTATGAATACGGCTTGCAAAGACTTCCAGCGCCAGGATGGCCCTTTCATCCCCCTGTTCGGCTGCAATGGTGATATCCCTAAGATCACTTGAAACGCCAGAAACCCCGAGCAAGCCGGATTCCTTATTCAGGACCTCCAGTACTTCCTCAGCAGTTTTCCCTGTTTTCTCCATAATGAAGGGAATTAAAGCAGGGTCGAGATTTCCTGACCGTGTACCCATTGTGACGCCTGCAAGAGGCGTGAAGCCCATGGACGTGTCAATGGATTTACCACCTTCTATTGCAGCGATACTGGCCCCATTGCCAAGATGGCAGGAAAGAATACGCAATTGCTCAATCGGTCTTCCAAGTATCTCCGCTGCACGCTGGGAGACATATTTATGGGATGTGCCATGAAATCCATATTTACGGATACCGTACTTTTTATAATATTCATAAGGAAGACTGTAGAGGAAAGAGTTTTCAGGCATAGTTTGATGAAATGCTGTATCAAATACAGCCACCTCGGGAACCTCTGGCAGCGCTTTCTGAAAAGCAATAATACCTGTCAAATTTGCTGGATTATGCAGTGGAGCCAAATCAGAAAGCCCTTCTATTTGCTTCACTACTTTTTCCGTTACGACAACAGAGTCACGGAACAGTTCTCCTCCATGAACTACCCTGTGGCCCACTCCTTCTATTTCATTTAATGACTTTATAATATCTTTTGACGTAAGCTTATCCAGAAGCATGTTCACGGCAGCCGCGTGATTTGGAATATCCAATGTATCCGTATATTTTTCACCATTTACCGTTAGAGTAAAGATGGAATCGTTTAATCCAATTCTTTCAATAATTCCTTTGGCAATGACATGTTCTTCCGGCATTTCAAAAAGTTGAAACTTCAACGAGGAACTACCTGCGTTTATTGCAATAATTTTCGCCAAAAAGCCATCATTCCTTTCATTCAGGCTGTGAATGTAATTCTTCGCCTTTGACAATCATTGTACAGTTTTATCATTTAATCATTTAATTCCCCATGAATCAACTAATAAATTGCTTTTTTGGATAAATAGAATTATTTTTTTGAAAACGAAATGGGTTGGTCTGCCTTCTCATCTTTTACTATAAGAAAATAAGAAACGCGCCTTGCTCATCAGCGTATGGATTCCGTAGTCTTCGACTGAGATAAAGGAGACACAGCGAGGCAGTTCACGAGCTGAAGTTGACTTATCGTAGGGAGGAGACGTAGAAATCCATTAGCCGATAGGCGCTGGAGCTAGACAGAGACTTCATGGTTAAATATTTTATATAGGGGGCATGTTCATCCTGTCTGTTGTTTTCTGCTTCAGGCACTCGCTTTCTGCGGGCAATTGCGGAGCCTCCTCTTCACATGCTCCTGCGGGGTCTCCCCTAATTCACTTTTCTAAGCAGGAGTCTCGCGTATCCACTGAAAACAACAAAGGTCTAGATCAACATTAATCTTTAAGAGAGCCTATAAAAAAAACCGGCAGCTATCTGCCGATTTTCTCATTAAGCTTTATTTTCAGCCAGCCATTGGTCAAGCTTTTCGATAATGCTTTGCATTCCTTGCTGATTCGATAAGGATGGTAAATTAGCAAGCAGTACCTGCTTTGGCGGCTGTACTCCCAGCCCTTTTTTCTGCAGGATTAAAATGCTTTTAGCAGATCCAGGATTTTGAAACATGGATAGTGGAAGCTGCAGTATACCCTGGATATCCGCAGTTTCTTTTAAATAGCGATGAAGATTTGGTGCTTCAGGTGATTCGAATAAACCGTTTGGTATTAAGAAAAAGAGATAGCCCCCTGGTTTCGTATGTCCCATACTTTGTTCAATGAACAAGTGGTGGGCATATGAGTGTCCAGTGTCAGCTTTCAGCGTATATTTCGATGCCCCTTCATCATTCGGATAATAGCCCACAGGCAAATCGCTGACAACAACGTCAACAGGATCAATAAATAATGGCTCCAATGCATCCTGGTTAAACAATTGGATCGGCTGTTGCTGCAAATTCGCCCCGTCATAAGCAAGCTGAATAAGCAATTCATCAATATCTACACCAAACGCGTTTGCTTCTTTCGCATCAAGGTGATTTAGGATGGTAAAAATTAAGTTTCCTGTCCCTACTGCAGGATCAAGAATGGTAACAGCAGAATGCTTTTCCAGAAACTTTGAAATTAAATACCCCATAAATAGCCCGATAGAGTCCGGTGTCATCTGATGATTAGGCTGCGAACTGTCCTTCATGCCTTTTAAGATTGCCAATTGAAAAGCTTTTCGTATGGTCTCATTTGTGTAAGATTCTAATTTTATTTCGGAATATTTTTTTAGCAGCCTTTTCTTTGTTACTTCACTGAGTTCAGTCTGGAGCACATCTCCCTGGAAAAAGTTTTCACTGGTTTCAGCAAGAGCTTCAAGATATGTGCAAGATAGCTCTTCCTTCAAAATATCGGCTGTTTCGTTAAATACATTAAAAATGGTTTCCATTGGAGAAACGGACATTTCTAATTCCTCCTTTGATTGGCTATTTATTTTAACCCTAAAAATATATTTGCATAGTTTTTAATCTTATTATGTTTGACGTTAATTGTAAAGGGAGAATGAAGCGGTTCGCCACTTTAACGCACTAAAGGGGTCTGACCCCTTTTGCGCTTTACCATAGTAAAGCGTTTTCCTTCTACTGCTTAAGACATAAAAAATCCCCGATGGTCTCGGGGACACTTTATTGGATTTTTATTGAGCTTTTTTAGCGGCTTCGATTGCTTTTTCATAGTCTGGGTGATGTGTGCCTTCGCTCACATATTCTGCGTATGTAATGTTGTCTTCTGAATCTACGACAAACACGGCGCGAGCCAATAAACGAAACTCCTTCATTACCACACCGTAGGCTTCTCCAAATGAAAGATCACGGTGATCAGAAAGCACCTTTACATTTTCAAGTCCAGATGCAGCACACCAGCGTCCTTGAGCAAAAGGAAGATCCACTGAAATCGTTAAGACCTGAACATTTTCCAATTTTGATGCTTCTTCATTAAATTTGCGGGTCTGAGCATCACATACACCCGTATCAATGGATGGTACAACACTGATAATGCGGACTGTTCCCTTTGAATCCTGCAGAGTAACCTCTGATAAATCATTGGCAAGTACAGTGAAGTCAGGTGCCTTATCTCCCGGCTTTAGCTCGTTTCCTATTAATGTAACGGGTTTTTCAATAAAAGTTACAGATGCCATTTCTTTCTCCTCCTAAATCTCTATCATGAGCTGGTATCTTTTAATCTTACTGAATTTCCGGGAATTTTGCCAATTAAAAACTCGCCATATAGGCGAGAAGTCATTAAAAATCTAAATCCTGTTTTTGCGGATGGGTTTGAGCGCTTTTCCACCCATTGGATTGATGATTGGATTGATGATGATCATCGCTGTCATTTTTCTTGATCATTCCTTGAATTCTTTCAATCACACTTGGCGCCACATCCATAATTTTTTCCAAAAGATGTGTATTTTCATCAAGGTGAAGCATTTTAACTCCTTGTGAATTGACGATGAGAAAAGCAATTGGCGTAATGGAAACACCGCCGCCGCTTCCTCCTCCGAATGGAAGACCAGAGGATTGGCCGCCTTCATGAGCAGTGGATTTTCCATTGCCATTAAACTGGCTTCCACCTGCCGCAAAACCAAAACCGACCTTTGAAACCGTTAAAATCACACTGCCATCAGGAGTTTCAACAGGATCCCCAATGATTGTGTTTACATCAATCATTTCTTTTAAATTTTCCATTGCTGCTGACATTAATCCTTCAATTGGATGTCCACTCATCTTGCTTCCTCCTAACAAGTAATGTACTCACTTCTAATACCTCTCAGCCATTCTTGCACTTTATAGAAAGGTTTAACCGGCAGAAGGTTTAGAATCATCATCCGATACCATTGACAAGGGCTCGGTTTTAAAGGAGCCTTTTCCCCCCCGCCAATATTTCAATACCTTAAAACCTGTCAGTATAGCATTCCCGATTCGTATTTTAAAAATACATGTTAAAAAGGTTTGAGAGACGGGAATTTGAAAAGAAGGCACAACTGAACAATTGGGCTTTGCTTTCATTTTCATATAATGGCTCAAAAACGCTAGTATCCCGCCTTTCATTGTCCAAACAGCTCCTGTTAAAACCCCTGTGGAAGCTGCATCGCCCAGCCCAACTAACGTGTGCCATTCAAATTTTTTTATTCGGATAGTCTTTAAAAATTTCTTAAATATTTTATTCATCCCTGCAACATGTTCTAAAAGCTCTTGTAAATCACTGATTCTTTGATGAATATCTTTTGGTGTAACCTTTGTATGCTCCTTATTTCCACTGCTAGTTTGTTTCTTATATTCAATATTCGGCTGATCTTCTTCCACTTTAATCGTTGGCACATTAATGTTATATCGAATAAATTTCCAAAAGCGCAATTGAACTTTAAAATGGTCGTCATCCTTCCTATGTGAAAAATCAATCACAATGAGGATGGAGGAAAAAGAGATTATAATAAAAAAAAGGATAATGGCAGCAAGGATAATACCGGCAACCAGCATCTCAACACATCCTTTCAGCTTATCATTATCGTCAGATGAGCTAAAAAATAAACCCTTATCTTTTAAGCAAGAAAAGAAAAGATGAAGACATTGTTTTTTTAGATGGCTGTGTCACATTTCAATCTTGATAACTGCTCGTTTTTTAGCTCATTTTACAGTAAAGAAAGAAACGGCCGTTTCACACGAATGAGCTAAAAAGCAACAGTATCCCTTAACACGGCCTTTTAAATCAACCATTCATTACACAGAGAGAAGTCATCATCTTATAAAAAAACTTGTTGAATAGGATTGATTTTCAATGAGTTTTACAAAATGGTACACTAAATAAAAAACTCTAAATGATTGCGAAGCAAGAATTTATGCATTTAAAAGGGAAGGAGCTTATCTGCATGACTGACCGCAGCAATATATATTTTTTTCATAATCAAAGTACGGAAACGATTAATCAAATAGCCTCATTGCATGAGCTTGCAGAACGTTATGGATTTACAATCGTAGACCATTTTCAACAGGCTAATATCATTATTAGTGTTGGAGGGGATGGTACCTTTTTGCAGGCAGTAAGGAAGACGGGCTTTAAACAAGACAGTTTGTATGTAGGAATTTCTACAAAACGGGAACTGGGAATGTATTGTGATTTTAATATCGACGATCTCTCAGCCATGATTGAAGCTATGACCCAGGCGAAGATTGAAGTGAGGAAATACCCAACGATTCTTGTGAATATTGATAATGAAGGGTCTTTTTACTGCTTGAATGAATTTAGTATCCGTTCCGGTATTATAAAAACCTTTGTTATGGATGTATTTATTGATGATCTCCATTTTGAAACCTTTCGGGGAGATGGAATGCTGATTTCCACTCCAACAGGGAGCACTGCCTATAATAAATCGGTAAACGGCGCCATCGTCGATCCTCTGCTGCCGTGTCTTGAAGTCAGTGAGATTGCCTCTCTGAATAATCATCGTTATCGAACACTGGGCTCCTCTTTTATACTAAGTGGCAGCCGAAAGCTTACCTTAAGGGTAGTGGCAAACGGAAACGATTATCCTACCATGGGAATGGATAATGAGGCTTTGAGTATCCGGCACGTTGAAAAGGCAGAAATTCAATTGAGTGATAAAGTAATCAAAACGGTTAAACTGAAAGATAACTCTTTTTGGGAAAAAGTAAAAAGAACCTTTTTATAAAAACTATTTTCGCATTGCTTTCGTACAAGGCGTCATTCCGTATGTTGTCTGTCTTCGTGGCATCTTTTCGTAAGCGATTCCCATCTTCTAATACTAAATCTTGATTTTCAATGCATTTTTTTGTGTCAATTAGCAACATAGTTTACGAAAAGAGTCTTATAAAATAGGCGCTCGAGCTAGACAGTCATTGCACTGGTTAAATAGTTTTCTTTTAAAAGTTCACCATACTTAATCTTTTAAAAAAAAGCTGGCAAGCGCCAGCTTTTTTGATACCTGCTATAAATTATAAGTGCATTATTAGAAATACGGGGTTATGCTTGAAAAGTCTTTCCTTTTTTCCATTTTCCTGCTTTTGTATGCAGCCATTTCATATTTGAGATAGTGGTAATCAGAACCGCTGTCCAAATACAGATAAACGCCCCTATTTGAACCATGCTGAAGGGCTCGTTATAAAAGAACACCCCAAGGATAAGCATGATGGTCGGAGCAATATATTGCAGAAATCCCAGCATATAGAGAGGAATTTTTTGTGCGCCTTTTGCAAATAAGAGAAGAGGAATAGCTGTTACAACTCCTGCTCCCATTAATAAAAACTCATTTACTGCAGATGTATGGAACAATGAAAGCTTTCCTTGGAAAGAAAGATAAACCAAATAGACAATGGCCAGCGGCGTAACTGTCATGGTTTCCAGTGTAAGACCGATCACCGATTCCACTTTTATTAGCTTCTTTGCCAGGCCATACAAGCCAAAGGTAAGCGCAAGACTGAGGGCCACCCATGGAAATTTTCCATACGAGAAGGTTAAGATTCCCACCCCTGCTGCTGCAATTAAAAAAGAGAGAATTTGAGCCCTTGTTAATTTTTCCCGGAGAAAAAATACACCAAGAAGTATACTTATGAGCGGATTAATATAATAGCCTAATGATGCTTCGACTATCTGATCGCTATTGACTGCCCAAATATAAATAAACCAGTTTCCGGTTACAAGCAGGGAAGCGATTACGAGTGAGCCAAGGATTTTTGGGTTTTTCTTTAAATATCCCGCTGTTTGTAATAAGTTCCCCAGCTTGCCCGTCGTCATTAAAATCAACAACACAAATACGAATGACCATAACACACGATTTGCCAGTATTTCATTCGCTGTGATTCCGTCCAGCCACTTCCAGTAAATAGGAAGGACTCCCCAAATAATATAGGATAAAGCTGCAAAGGCCATCCCTGAACGTTCTTCATTTTTCATTCCATTCCCCTCAATTCCTTAGATGTACGAAATATTATTATTGTATATGGGAATAAAGAAAAGCTCAACCAAATTTTCCTAGTCTATTGGGACGATTTTTCATCATGTTGCTTCTCATAAACCTTTTCTTCATTTACAACAGTTATCCTGACATTGACTGATAGAATTTCATGTTCCGGTATTTTAAACAAGTCTTTATCCAACACAGTAAAATCAGCCGTATATCCAGGTTTGATCAAGCCCCTATCATGCTCGTGACAAATCGCATAAGCACTTCCCTTTGTAAATAAAGAAACCGCCTCATAAACCGTCAGCCTCTGCTTTTCTCCATAGACTTTTCGATCAGGGTCATTCGGATTTGTTCTGGTGACTGCTGCATGTATCCCTAAAAGGGGATCAGCCGGCTCTATGGGTGCATCTGAGCCCCCTGCACAATGTAAGCCCTCCTCGAGAAGTGTCTTCCATGCATAATCATACTTCATCTTTTCTTTTCCAATACGCTCTATGACCCATGGAAAATCAGAAGCAACAAATCTCGGCTGAATGTCTAAAATTAAAGAAAGGTGCTTGGCTCTTTCAATCAAGTCTTTTCTCAGAATTTGAGCATGAATCAACCTGTCCCGTTTCCCTGCCGGAACGGGGAATTTCTCGATAGCCCTCAATACATATTCAAAGGCTAAATCGCCAATGGCATGGACCGCCACTGGCAGATCGTATTTCCGGGCTTTTCCCACTAAATTTGTTAGTTCTTCAAGAGAATGGATTAATACTCCATTCGTTGATGGATCATCTGCATACGGGTGGCTTAAAAGCGCTGTACGGCCGCCAAGTGCACCGTCTGCAAAAATTTTCATGGCACCGCTCTCAATAAATTGTTCATTCACTGGAATTTGTCCAGCTTCCTTTTTCCAATCGTCAATCACTGTATGATGGATCAGAAGATTAGCCCGAAACCTTTTTTTCTTGTTCTCGATTATCCGTTTAAATGCCCTATAGGTGCGGCTAAAGCCCCCATAGTAACTAAGATCTTCGGTATGCCCTCCTACAAGCCCCCGTTTCCATGCATTTTCAATTCCTGCTTCTAGTGCATGGTCAATATAATCCTCCGATACCTTTGGCAGTACAGCAAAAATCAGTTCTTGTGCATGATCCTGCAAAAAGCCGTTGATTCTCCCATTCGCATCTCTGTCAATTATTCCGCCTTCTGGGTTTGGAGTATCTTCTTGGATTCTTGCGACATTTAACGCCAGTGAATTTACACTCACAGCATGGCGGCATACCCTCTTCAGCATAACCGGATGATTTGGCGCAATCTCGTCTAATTCAATTCGTGTCAGAATTTCCGGGCTGTCCCAAAGATTTTCATTCCAGCCTTCTCCAATGATCCAATGACCGGCAGGAGTTTCTTTCACTTTTTTCTCAATAGCATGAAGAACGTTCCTTCGGTTATGTATTTCTGAAAGGTCCATACGGATAAACGTTTCTCCGTACCCAATTAAATGCATATGGCTGTCGACAAACCCCGGATAAAGCACATTTCCTTTTAAATCGATGGACTCCTCTATGCCATTGCCATACTTTTCCCGTAATCTAGCCACAGGGCCTGTTTCTATTATGAATCCATCCTTTGTGAAAATAGATTCTACTGTTTCTCCTTCTTTTTCCATCGTATATATTGTTCCGTTAAACCAAAGCTTTCCCACTCATTTTCCTCCTGTCCCCTATATTTAACTTAAATTTTCTTGCTTATTGTGACTAAATGCAACCATTTTTTCACAGCGAATAGTCAAATTAGAAGAAGAGAATTAGAGGAGGTTTTTTCTGCCTGTATCCATTCTTTTTTAAGGTATGAAAAAGCAGACAGCTCTTACAGACTGACTGCTTTTTAGTCTTAATTCAATGGTTGTATTAAGGCTGTTTTCGCGTAAATTGTTGCTTTACGTATAAAGGACTATTCCGTATGTCGTCTGTCTTCGTGGCATCTTTTCGTAAGTTATTAAAAGTTTTAATACTGAACCTGGGTTTATACCCCTTTTTTGTGTCAAATAGCAACAAAGTTTACGAAAAGAGCCTTTATTAAAGCGTTTTTACGTTGCCAATCTCCTGCTGCCGCAGTTCAATCCTGCGTATCTTTCCAGAGGTGGTCTTAGGAAGCTCAGAAATAAATTCGATTTCCCTTGGATATTTATAGGGTGCCGTCAGCTGTTTAACATGGTTTTGCAGCTCTGTTATCAGGTTGGTCTGCTCTGGATGGATTCCTTCTCTTAAAACAACAAATGCTTTCACAATGGTCCCTCTTATGGAATCCGGTTTTCCCACCACTGCACACTCCGTCACATATGGATGCTTAACCAGTGCATCTTCTACCTCAAAAGGCCCGATGGTATAGCCTGAACTGATAATGATATCATCTCCCCTGCCTTCAAACCAGAAATAACCGTCTTCATCTTTCTTTGCTTTATCTCCCGTAATGTAATAATCACCGCGAAATTGTTTGGCTGTTCTTTCGGGATCTTTATAATAGTTTTTAAAAAGAGCGGGAGTTTCCACATGAACGGCAATATCGCCAACTTCGCCAGCTGAACATGGAATCCCATCCTCGTTAATGACCTCTACCCGGTTTCCAGGAATCGGTTTTCCCATCGATCCTGGACGAAGCTCCATATCCTTTGTGATTCCTACAAGCAAGGTATTTTCCGTTTGTCCATAGCCGTCACGTACCGTAACACCAAAATACCTTTTAAAAATATCAATGACTTCCCTGTTCAATGGTTCTCCAGCAGATACAGCGCTTCGCAGCTTAGTAAGTTTATATTCCGCGAGTCCTTCTGCCTTTGCCATAAGCCGATATTCCGTAGGAGTACAGCATAAAACATTTATTTGATGTTTATCCAAAAGCTGCAAGTATTTATTTGCTTCAAACTTCCCATTATAAACAAACCCTGTGGCACCTGAGCCCAGCACAGAGAGAAACGGACTCCATATCCACTTTTGCCAGCCCGGGCCGGCAGTAGCCCAAACAACATCCTCCTCTTCAATACAAAGCCAGTTTGGAGCGGCAGCTCTTAAATGAGCATATCCCCATCCATGCGTATGTACAACGCCCTTAGGATTACCCGTTGTCCCTGAGGTATAAGAAAGAAATGCCATATCGTCTTCTGAGGTTTCGGCAATGGACAGCACTGTCGATGCATTCTCCATTAGGTTATCCAGATGCAGCCAGCCATCTTCGGATCCTCCTATTACAAACCTCTTTACACGATCGATATTCTCTACTTTCTTAAACTCCTCCGTATAGGTAGCAAATGAGACGACTGCTTTCACATTTCCATGCTCCAGCCGATATTGAATATCCTTGGCTTTTAGCATTTCAGAGCTTGGAAGAACAATCATTCCTGTTTTTAATGCGGCCAAATAAATTTCATATGTCTGTAGCAATCTAGGAACCATGACAAGAATAATATCTCCCTTTTGAAGACCATTGCTCAAAAAAATGTTACCAATTTTATTCACATTTTCGATTAGCTGCGAATAAGTCCGTTCATTGATCCTTCCAGCCTCATCCTCCATTCTTAATGCGACTTTCGAAGGGTTATCCAAGAATTTCTCAACTTCTTGTACAATGTTGTATTTTTTAGGGGCCAGCAAATCTTCTCGTTTCATGTCTTTTCCTCCTTACATCCTATCCTCCTTCTATTATACGAAATCATATAAATATTTTAAATATTAAGTCCCAAAAGTTTATTTCATTAAGAAAAGCACAGGCGCCTCGCTCATCGGTGTACGGATTCCGTAGTCTTTGACTGAGATAAAGGGAACTAGATTGTTGACTTATCGCAGGGAGAAGACGGAGTAATCCGATAGGCGCTGGAGTTTAAAAAATTTTATCGCAAAAAGGAAGCGGGCAATAAAGCCCGCTTCCTGTAGCCATTATTTATTCAATTTCTTAGCGTTGGTAACCGCCGCCTAGTTGTTGTTCAGCCATAGATACAAGGCGTTTTGTGATTTCACCACCAACAGATCCGTTAGCACGTGCAGTTGTATCAGCACCAAGACTTACTCCAAATTCTTGAGCGATTTCATACTTCATTTGGTCAAGGGCTTGTTGAGCTCCATATACCAATAATTCGTTATTTGTGTTTGCCATGTGTCTCACCTCCTTGTGAGTTTAGATTGTGCAGAAACACATGTCATCATACAATCAAATCATTGGTAAATGTTTCAATACAGCCTGTCCTCCTTGACCATAATTCAGAGCCTTTTATTTTACTCTATGACTATAATTAATTACAGGAACTTCGCAGTCTTTTTTTAGGATTGTTAAAGGACTTTGCTGTTTTTTAGCTCATTTTACAGTGAAAAAAGAACAGAAAGCAAACTTGTTTGCTATTATTCCTTTTTTTCTGTAACCTTTCAGCTCAGCTGAAAGGTGCATGAAACGACTGTTTCACACGAATAAGCTAAAAACCGAGAAGCTATCAACATAGAATTTTAACAGCCTTTTTAAAAAGGAATTAGAGAAGGCCTTCAAATTCCTCTATAGCTGCCTCATCCTCCCCAGGATAAACATAAAAGCTTTCTGTTCCGGCAACAGCTTCCTCTAGGAACGGAGTAAAATCGAGAAAGCTTTCAAAATGCTGGATTTTTTCAAGCTTTGGCTTTGTTTTTGGTGAAGGCGGCGTAAAAATCGTACAGCAATCCTCGTAAGGAAGGTTCGATATTTCAAACGTATCAATCCGCTTGGCAATATCAATAATGTCCAATTTATCCATGGCAACGAGCGGCCTTATAATAGGTGTTGAAGTAACATCGTTAATGGCAACCATGCTCTCAAGCGTCTGGCTCGCTACCTGTCCCAGGCTCTCACCAGTTATAATGGCCAATCCGTTATTTTTCCTTCTGACTTCATCTGTAATTCTCAGCATCATTCTTCTCGTTGCAGTCATTGTATAGCTTTCAGGTATTTGTTTATGGATGGTTTCTTGTACTTTTGTGAAAGGAACAATGTGAACTTTGACGGCACCGCTGAAATGAGCGATCTTGCGTGCAAGGTCAATAACTTTTTGCTTTGCGCGCGGACTTGTAAAAGGAGGGCTGTGAAAATGAACAGCTTCCACCTGAACGCCTCGTTTCATCACCATATAACCAGCAACAGGGCTGTCAATTCCTCCTGAAAGCATAAGCATAGCTTTCCCCGAAGAACCCACTGGAAGGCCTCCCGCACCCTTAATAATTTCACTGGACAAATAAACTCCTTCACTTCTTACATCCACTAAAAGATCAATATCGGGATTCCGGACATCCACTTTCAATCCTTCAATGTTTTTCAAAATATGGCTGCCTACTGCATGATTAATTTCATTGGTATCCAACTCAAAGGATTTGTCCCCTCGCCGTGTTGAGACCTTGAAGGTAGCCCCCTCAAAAAAAAGCTGCTGGACAAGGTTAAGACCAACCTCCTGAATTTCTCCTATCTCTCTATTCGTGCGAACGGCGAGGCTGAAGGATTGAATTCCAAACACCTTAGAGAGCCTTTCTATTATAGGTTCACTATTTTCACCGTTCAAAAGAATATACATTCTGTCGTGGCCGCCTTGAATGGATATATTTTCAAACTCATTAAGAGTATTCCGGATATTTCTTTTTAAAGTCGAAATAAAATGGCTGCGATTCTTTCCTTTTGTAGAAAGTTCTCCATAACGTATTAAAATTCGATCATATTTCATTTTCCATCCCTCATAACATCACGATATTTTCCCAAAACATTTTTCAGTGCCCGGATAAATTGCTCCGCTTCTTTTAATGTATTTCCATACGAAAGACTCACTCGCACAGCTCCCTCTGCGACATGCTTTGAAACTCCCATTTCCAGCAGTGTTCTGCTCAAGGATTTTTGCTTAGAAGAACAGGCGCTTGTCGTGGAAACGTATATGCCTTCTTCCTCCAGAGCATGTACCATAACCTCTCCTTTTAAGCCAACTACAGAAAAATTAACAATATGCGGCGCAGAGACATCAGGATTTGTATGGATCTGTATAGCAGGAATCCCGTTTAATTGTTTCAGTAACTCATTCCGAATAGCTAAAAGTGATTCAACTTCTGAGACTCTTCTATCCTCTATAAGCCTTAATGCTTTAGCCATCGTGACGATTCCGCCTGTATTTTCAGTCCCGCTTCGCATCCTTCCTTCCTGATTGCCGCCGGAGAGTAGAGGGGAAATCCGTACACCTTCTCGAATATAAAGAATTCCATTCCCTTTTAAGCCATGAAACTTATGGGCGGAAATCGTACAAAAGTCTATATTTGCCTTATGGAGATCCAAAGGAATTTTACCCATGCCCTGAACATGGTCTACATGAAACAAAACTTTCGGATAATTTTTAAGCATTTCACCAATTTCTCTAACCGGCTGAATGGTGCCCACTTCATTGTTTACATGCATCAACGTAACAAGTATGGTTTCATTTGTAATTGCTGCTTCCAGATCTCCCAAGCTGATTTGCCCATCTTTATTAACAGGAAGATATGTCACTTGGTATCCCATATCTTCAAGCTGCCTGCACGTTTCATAAATGGAAGGGTGTTCGGTAGCAGTGGTAATAATATGCTTCCCTCTGTTGCGATACTGCAAAGCTGTTCCCTTAATAGCCAGATTGTTCCCTTCTGTACCTCCAGAAGTAAAAAACACCTCATTCATATTTACCTTTAAAAGCTGTGCAATTTGTTTGCGTGCCTGACCTATTAAAGAATCCGCGTGACTGCCTAATTGATGAAGGGAAGAAGGATTCGCAAAAAAATTCCGTGAAATCTTTATAAAAGCATCCAACACTTCATCATAGGGCTTTGTAGTTGCACTATTATCAAAATAAATCATACATAACACCTTCATTTTCATCTATAAATAAAGCGCTGCTCGTAAAATCTGTTCTTGCGTCAGCTTTTGGCGAGCGGTTCGCTTATCTGCTCCAATCACCATGGTCAACATCAACCATACATAAAGTTACATCTTTTTTTATTAAGCGGGTTTAATATAGATTAATTTCACCAACACACGAATACCCACAATCATACATCTTAACATAAGATCCGCGTTTGGCAAAGACTTGAGTAACCGAAGATACTCCCCAATGAACCTGTCGTTCCTGCATCCCTTCTATTATGCCAAGCCAAAAAGAAGCTATGTAAGCAGAAAAGCGGAGTGAGACCGTTCAGCGGCGTACGGATTTCAGAGTCTTTGACTGAGATAAAGGAAACACAGCGAGGGACGAGGTGATGTTGACTTATCGCAGGGAAAAGACGGAGAAATCCGATAGCCGTTGGTCTCTCGCAGCTAGACAATAGAAAAGCGGAGTGAGACCGTTCAGCGGCGTACGGATTTCAGAGTCTTTGACTGAGATAAAGGAAACACAGCGAGGGACGAGATGATGTTGACTTATCGCAGGGAAAAGACGGAGAAATCCGATAGCCGTTGGTCTCTCGCAACTAGACAATAGAAAAGCGGAGTGAGACCGTTCAGCGGCGTACAAACTGGACAGCTCCGTTGAGTTACAGGAAAGACGAAAAGACTGCAGAAAGTAAAAAGGCGAAAGCATTCAATCATGCTCTCGCCTTTTTATTCTCCCGGATGCCCCGTAAACATTTTTTCAATTTTTTTCAGCGCACCAGGCTCAACTTGCTCCAATGCAGTTGCAGCTTCTTCCAGTGCCCCATGATAATCATAGCTTCTGAACATTTGTTCAGCTTCTCTTAAAGCATATGCAACTTTCTGGTTCTTCCTTCTGTAGCGGTTCCCGTACTGTATGATTTTTTCTGCCAAAGCAACATTATCAATGAGTTCTTCCGTCTTTTTAAATAATTGCTCCGTGGCGCCATCTGCAATATCCAAATATTCCTGCACCGAGTTCATGCTCAACGGCTTTTCGTTCAGGCTTTGTAAAACATCCTGAATCCTTTCTTCTGCTTCTTCAAAAAGGGATTGATAAGTACTTGGCAAGCCGGGAATATTGCTTTTTGAAATCATTTTAGTAATATCCGTTATTTTCTTTCGCAAAATAGAAATTTGTTCTCTGGCAGCCAATTCATCCTTGCGAAGATTTAAAAGATGCTCGGAAAATTCCTTTTGCTGTACTTCAATTTCCTCTAAATTCTCCTGAATCTCTTTCAGGGATTCACCCAGAGAAGAATAGGCTGATTGATCCTCCAGAATTTTCACTTCCAGTGCCCTGTATCTTTTCAAGAGCTTTTCAATGACCTTTTCAAGATTAATCGGTATATTCATTTCACCATTTAGAAGCTCATAGCTTTGTTTTACAAACTCGGTTTCTGCTCGAATAGAATCATTAATATCCCTGAGCGAAAAGAGTTTATCCTTCGTTTCGTTATGATGTTGGATAATGAAGAATTTTGCATGTACTTCTTTTTCCAGCAAATCATATAAAAGATCGATTTTTTCTTTTAACTCCTGAAGCCCCTCTTCAATTTCCTTGATTTCGGCTTTTTCGAGGTATTCTGCATAAACCTTTAAAACATCATTTATTTCATCTATTTCCTTGGAAATCTGCAGGTGTTCCAAATTGAAGCCTTGATCCTGCATCTCCTTGTATCCCTCTTCAATTTCGGCGATTTGAGCAGGATAGTTTGTGCCTACTTCGGCCAATAAATCTGGGATTTTTTCTTGTTTCTCCAGCACGTCCTCCATTTCACTTTTTAAAGAAATAACAATCTCCCTGGCTTCAAGGTAATTGCCATTTTCCGTTAAATCATTGTATTTCTGAAATTGTTCGTTAAGGGAGTCAACTTTCACTTCCATACTGGAAATACTTTTTCCATATTGGTGGCGATGGGTCAACAAATGTTTTTTCACCTTTTTATAATGAGTTTTGAGGTCTTCCATTTCAACGCGATTTTTTTCTTCGCTTCCAACAAGCTCTTTTAATTCCGAAAGAATCGTTTCGATTTTGGCCTCAACATTTGTTAATTCCCTGCGAATTTTGTCCTGTACTTCCTTTGCCTTACTGAACTGGTATTTATCTGTATTTTCCTCCACTTCAAATAACAGTTCCTCTACATTTGGAAGTTCCACAGAAACAATCTCATCCCATTCATTTCGCCATTTCTCAAACATGTCCTCTGTTTGGCCGGTCATGTTAAGCTGCTTGATCTTTGCCATTTCATCAATAACAGGCCTATTCATAATTTCTATCTTCCAGGTTTCCAATTTATCTATTTCTTTATAGTACTTTTTTCTAGTCATGTACCCCAGTATCAACAATAAAAGTACAATGACAATTGCGCCGATCACATAGTACATCGTTAACCCCCTGTTCCGTCCATGTGCAATATAGTATATATGTAAATAATTAAATTAAGTATGATGTACTAATGATACCACGTCCCGACAATTTTTGACCATTAAAATCAATATTTTTTGTATAGAATTGTATTTATTTGTAATACCCTCTACTAAAGCATAGGGCTTCCACTAAATTAGCTGTTGTTATTATGCGATAAAAATAAACAGCAGCCTCTTTGGGAGAACTGCTGGTCAAAGATGTATAACTTCCATCAAGGGGAATTTCAATATGCTTTCATCAAGCCAATCCTGTATCACTAAAAAATACTTATCAACAAAGTATTTTTCGTTTGGAAAAACGCTCCAAACTTCCCTTAAGTACTGGCTATTTAAAAAGGGCATTGTCAGCATGCTCCTCAATTGAATAATAAAAAAGCTGATGTATGAAGGTTTTATATGCTTATCAGTCATCGCTCCTTCAACAAGCTGTTTCAACAAGAATCGCTCCTTCATTAAATAGGAGGAAGTAATTTCTCTTACAACCTGCGAATCAATCGAGGTTTCTCTCCACACAAAACGAGAGAGTAGATGATGCTTTTTTTGGTAGTTCAAAATATTTATAATCGCTCTTTTTAAACACATCTCCGGACGCTCGCGGCCAAGCAGATGAACTTCATCCTCAATACAGGCTAGATACCCTTCGAAAAATTGAATAAAACAAGCCTCAAGCAGCCCTTGTTTCCCGTTGAAATAATAAGAGATATTGGCAGCATTAACATTTGCTCTATTAGCAATATCCCGTATCGAGACACCGTCATATCCTTTTGTATTAAACAAGTAAATGGCAGATTCAATAATTGATGCTTTGGTGGAGCTTACAACTCTTACCATTAAAAACGTCCCCTTTTACTTTTTTTCTTGAAGAAAACGGTGAAATGTGCTAAAAGTAATAAAATGTGATTGCTTCATACATTGCCTGTCTAAGTGTAGAATTCGTGCTTTAAAAGATTTCTCCTTTTAAAAGTTATCGACATTTTCTTTGCTATATGACAAGGAATGATTTATTTTATAAAAATATTGTAGAAAAAGGGTGAATGACTGTGTTCCATACTTCTAATTACAACGGTACAAAAGAACAGCAATACGGACTTGTAAAAAAACAACTTGCAGCTTTAATTGAGGGCGAACCAAACAGGATCGCCAATTTAAGTAATGCATCCGCATTACTTGGCCAGTTTTTGGACCGCATTAATTGGGTTGGTTTCTATTTAGTGGAAGGCAGCGAATTAGTATTAGGTCCTTTTCAGGGGCTTCCTGCCTGTGTGAGAATTCCTTTTGGAAAAGGTGTTTGCGGTACAGCCATTTCAGAAAGAAAAACAATCAGAGTAGAGAACGTTAACCAATTCCCTGGACATATTGCATGTGATGCTGCTTCTCAATCGGAGATCGTCATTCCGCTTATTAAGAATGATACCGTAATCGGCGTTCTGGATATTGACAGTCCTGAACTGAACCGTTTTGATGAACAGGATGAAAAAGAGTTAAATGATTTTGTTCAGGTGCTGCTCAAGCATTTGTAAAAAGAAAAGCGGAAGCGCCTTGCTCATCGGCGTACGGATTCCGAAGTCTTTGACTGAGATAAAGGAAACTAGATGTTGACTTATCGCAGGGAGAAGACGAAGAAATCCGATAGCCGATAGGCGCTGGTGCTGGACAATGAAAAGCGGAAGCGCCTTGCTCATCGGCGTACGGATTCCGTAGTCTTCTGACTGAGATAAAGGAAACTAGATGTTGACTTATCGCAGGGAGAAGACGAAGAATACCGATAGCCTATAGACGCTGGTGCTGGACATTGACTGCATTGGTTATAAAATATCCTTTTAAAAAAGGCCCTGTTAAATTTCCATGTTGATAACTGCTTGTTTTTCACATGTAAAATCTAAAAACAACAGAGTACTTTAACAACGCCTAAAAAAAGAAAAGGTATACTCCTTTAAGCTTCGGGAGTATACCTTTTCTTTTTCCATTCGTGTTTATTACATGATCTGTCGGCATTTATCCGTCACTACAACTTGGTTTTTCCCTGAATTCTTAGCATTATACAGTCCAATATCGGCACGATTAAAGAGATTTTCAATTCCATCTTTTCTTTCTTTATTCCAATAGGAAACACCGCAGGAAATCGTGATTTGGGGAGTTGTTTTTTCGGAGACTGCTTTAAGCAGGCGTACAGCAACCTCTTCTCCAATATTCAATGGCACTCCCGGAAGATAGATGGCCAGTTCCTCCCCTCCCCAGCGTGCACCAATATCGGTAGCCCTTATATTTTGTTCTATAATTCTGGCAACCTGGACCAAAATCTGGTCCCCAACCTGGTGTCCGTGTGTATCATTGACTTCTTTAAAATTATCAATATCCAATAATATAAAAGTACCTTCTTCATCATTATTCATGGACTCTTCCATTTGTGTGTTTAAATAGTTTTTGGCAAACAGCTGTGTCAAATGATCAGTAATGACCAATTTTTCCAGCTCTTCCCGGAGTATGGAATTGGTAATGGCCAAAGTCGAATGGTGGATAAGCGATCTGAACAATTTAAACATTTCAAAGGTGAAATTGTAGGCATTTTTATGGATTGCTATACAAAATCCCTTGATCTCGTCCCGTTCAATCATTGGAACTGCCATTAGAGAGGAATAATTCACCCTTCTATTTACAAATTTGCTGTTAAAATCACTGATAAATATTGCATCTTTTTCCCTCTCAAGTGATTTCAGTACAAAATCAAGGTATATTTCTCCTTCCGGTTCGTAAAAGATCGAACTGCTCCCCTCAAGTACCGAACAGCTATTATCATGCAGCATAACAAAGGCAATGTCCTGAACATGGAAAGATTTGCTGATTTGTGCATGAAGAAAGTGAAGGGTATCTTCCAAACGTGAGCTTGCATTCAATTTCATTGATGTTTCATTAATAAGCTGAAGATCTTCAATCAACCGGGTAGACTGCTGATAAAGCTTTGCATTCTCAAGAGCACCGCCTGCTGTATTTGCAAGGAGCCGGATAAACTCAATTTCATTATTATTAAAAATTAGGGAATGAGCACTCACAATTTGAAGGACTCCATAGACTCCCTGCTTTCCTAAAAGCGGGGCATAAAGCGTTGTATGCTTGCTTTCCCGTGCTGCAATCATACGGATTTCCCCGTTCACATAGGATTCCATGGCATTCTCATCAGCAGAATCATAGTGAAGGGTCTTGATAGGAAGATCTGTCTTATAGTGGTAATCATTCGAAAGCATTAAATAATACTGGCATTGAGGAAACATACGTTTAAGCGTATTAATAATTTCGTGCAATACCATGTCGATATTCATAGACGAATGAAACTTTTCCGTCACTCGGAATAATTCTTTATATTTTCTTTCCTCCTCCACAATTCCTGACAGCTGCTCTATTATATTCAGGAAGCATACGCTTTCCTGAATAAATTCCTGGTAAAAATTCTGGTCATATTCCTCGGAAGAATGAGCGGGAATATTCAGAAAAAGATATCCCTTTTCCTTGTTTTTAAAAACCAAACGAAAACCAATATTATATAATGAGAGTTGTGGAAAGTTTCTCCATTCTCTTTGGTTTATAACATTTTCACCTTTAAATATTCTCGATAGAATATCCTCTGTAATCGTTTCGGGAATTGTGGAGTCGTCAAGAGAGTAGGAACATGTCAGAACGAATTGATACTTATTTTCAATGTCTCTTGTATAGTATGCAGCCTGAGAAGCTTGAAACGTGTCTGTGATTATGGATATCCAATTTGCAATTTCATTCTTTCCCGCAGTTTCCACTAAATCAAATAGTTTCGATTTGTAATTGAGAATAATATGATTCATATCCATTTTCATTTATAATCACCTTGTTCAGTAATAAACACATGAGGATCTATTTTTGAATGGCTTTGTTATATTCCCTGGTTACTAACAGCTGAAAAACGGTATCCATTAACAAAGCTTGTTGAATAATGCATCATTCCTAGATGGATTACCCTCGGATCTTTTTATTATTACCATTATAATACAATAGTTCTAAAGATGTATAGTATAAACAGGTACTTTCGAACTATTTTTCCACAATACTTTTATTCCCTTTTTTTTAAAAGAAAAACTTTATTTCCTCTTTTAAAAAAAGAGTTTACTGTATATTTTCTTGACATTCTATCAGCCCTCATCATATAATATTCCTTGTGTAAAATAATGCAGCCTTTGCGGGCGACTGTACGGAGCGTATTTTGTTCCTTTAAAAGATTTCCATGCAGTAACAATCTTTTAAATGGTGTATCGAGTAACCCTCTGCTGCTAGGGCGATGGTACATGAAAACAAAATACACCTGCTGTTTGTTCACCTGTTTTTATTTTACAACAAAATAAAAACTAAGGAGGAGTCATCCATGGCTCGATATACTGGTCCAAGTTGGAAATTATCACGCCGTCTTGGTATTTCATTAAGCGGTACTGGTAAAGAATTAGAAAAACGCCCTTATGCTCCTGGGCAGCACGGTCCAAATCAACGTAAAAAACTTTCTGAATATGGTCTTCAGCTTCAAGAAAAGCAAAAGCTTCGCCATATGTATGGAGTTAACGAACGCCAATTCCACAACACTTTCGTGAAAGCTGGAAAAATGGCTGGTAAGCACGGTGAAAACTTCATGATTCTTCTTGAATCACGTCTTGATAACCTTGTTTATCGTCTTGGCTTAGCTCGTACTCGCCGTCAAGCTCGTCAGCTTGTAAACCACGGCCACATTCTTGTTAACGGAAGCCGCGTTGATATCCCATCATACCGCGTATTACCAGGACAAACAATTGGTGTTCGTGAAAAATCCCTTAACTTAGACATCATCAAAGAATCTATCGAAGCTACTAACTTCGTACCTGATTTCGTTTCTTTTGATGCTGATAAGCTTGAAGGTACTTTCACACGTTTACCAGAACGTTCTGAGCTTCCAGCTGAAATTAACGAAGCATTCATCGTTGAGTTCTACTCTCGTTAATTTTATTATAAAAACCCTGAAAATGCTGATATGCACTTTCAGGGTTTTTATTTTGAATTAAAGCTAGCTAAAGGTATTTACGTAATTTGATTATTCATAGGCCAATCTGTCCTATATTTGTATCAATCAATTTTTATTTTCCTCTGAGAGAAAATTTATGACTTCTTTTTTAAAACGCTCTGGCTCTTCAATACTTGGCCCATGTCCTGAATGCATGAATTCAATAAAGGCAGCATCCGGTATTCTAGATGCTACTTCTTTGCCTCTCTCCGGAGGGTTTAAACCATCATATTTTCCGCTGATGACCAATGTTTTAGCAGTTATTTTCTCTAAATCCTTCAGAAAGTTAAATCCTTCTATTGCCTTGTTGGAGGCATCCTGCTCCTGAGGAGAGGTCAGCATCGCTTTGTCTGCATAAAATTCACTGAAAGCATTTTGGATTGCTGCGCTACTATGAAAAATATATTTGCTAACATAGCTGAATTGTTCAGCAAAAGACAGCCCCTCTAATTCTTGTGCATGCCGGTCGAGAAGTTCCTGCATGGAGGAAGTTTTCCCATGACCTTTTGGGACGACCAGAACCAGCTTTTCAACTCGTTTGGGATAAGCTGACGCAACACCTTGTGCAATATAGCTTCCCATAGATATCCCCAAAAGAAAGACCTTTTCAAGCTTGAGATGATTTAACAAATTGACTACATCCTGTATATGATCTTCCATGGTGTAATGCTGCGGTTTGTCTGACTCCCCATGCCCTCGTGCATCTAAAGCAATGACGCGAAAATGTTCTTTCAACTGGCTGATCTCTTTTTTTAACATCCTGCTGCTTCCGTGAAGACCATGGAGCAGGATTAATGGAGCTCCCTCCCCATCTTCTTTAAAATAGAGACGTGCACCGTTTGAAATAAAAGCTGGCATTGTTATCACCCCTATGTAAATTTTCTCAGTACTAAAAATATATTTCCTCACAAAAATGAATTTTCAAAAAGTTGAATTTCGATTTTTATTTTATCAAGGAACCATTGAATTGATCAATTTATTGATCTTCCAGTTTAAAATCCTTGGTTTTTTGACTTGATAAAGCCCTTGACTCCGATTCTACATTCAGTTTTTTATAGTAAAATATATAAAAACTGACAACAAAAATTGCTCAAGCTCCTTGCTCATCAAGCATATGATGTCGCCGTCTTCGACTGAGATAAAGGAATTACAGCTGGACAGAAACAATATCGTTACATTATTTTTTTCTAATCAAAAAAATGGCCAAAGAATCCTTTGGCCATTCCCGCTTATGCGTATTGAATTAAAAAGTACTTTTTCTTTCCTCTTCTAATTACAGTAAATTCATCTTCAATCCGATCATCCGCTGACAGGACATATTGAACATCGGTGATTCGCGTTCCATTAAGAGAAACGGCTCCGTTTGCAACATCCTCTCTTGCCTGGCGCTTGGATGGTGAAATTTTTGAATTAACAAGTAAATCCACCAGCCCTATTTCTTCCCCACGGCTTTGAGTAAAGGATGGTACGTCTTTAAATCCTTGTTTAATTTCCTGTGCAGTCAAAGCCTGAATATCCCCATTAAATAGCGCATCCGTTATTTTAATGGCTTGCTTAAGCGCTTCTTCCCCATGGATCAAATTGGTCATCTCTTCCGCTAATACCTTTTGGGCTTTACGAATGTGCGGCTCTTCCTGGACAGACTGTTCAAGCTGTTCAATTTCTTCCTTGCCGAGGAAAGTGAAGAATTTCAAGTATTTTATAACATCGGCATCAGCCGTATTAAACCAGAACTGATAAAACTCATACGGTGATGTTTTTTCAGGATCAAGCCATACACTTCCGCCCTCTGTTTTACCGAATTTGGTTCCATCTGCTTTTGTTACAAGCGGAATGGTCAAACCAAATGCTTTCGCACCCTCTGCTTCAACTTTTCTGATCAGCTCAAGGCCTGTTGTAATATTGCCCCATTGGTCACTTCCGCCAATTTGAAGCTTACAGTCATAGTTTTGGTAAAGGTGCAAAAAGTCCATCGCCTGGATGATTGTATACGTAAACTCAGTAAACGATATTCCCGTTTCAAGTCGGGAGGCGATGGTATCCTTAGCAAGCATGTAGTTTACACCGACATACTTTCCAAAGTCACGAAGGAATGTGACAAGATTCATTGAGCCTGCCCAGTCATAGTTATTGGTCATGACAGCCCCATTTTCACCTTTAAAATCAAAAATTCTCTCAAACTGCTTTTGAAGTCCCTGAACATTTTCTTGAACAGTTTCTAAAGTCAAAAGTTTTCTTTCTTCTTTCTTTCCGCTTGGATCTCCAATAAGCCCAGTGGCTCCGCCGACTACAACTATCGGACGGTGGCCATGCTGTTGAAATCTTCTTAAGGTTAAAAAGGGAAGTAAATGGCCGATGTGCATACTGTCAGCAGTAGGGTCAACACCGCAATAGAGAGAAATATGCTGATTTTCTAGTGTTTCTTTAAGTCCCTCTTCATCCGTTTGTTGGTAAATTATACCTCGCCATCGTAAATCCTCTAATAAATTCATTGTATTCACTCCTCATATCATAAATAAGCTTTGTAAAGATAAATAATAGCAAAATTCATTTAAGCAGTCTCTCTACCATCACTTCTGCAGAAAGGATTTCTTTCTTTTTTCACTTGCCATACACAAGGTATTCGCAATGAATATAAAAACGCCCCTTCGTATAACGAAGGGACGATTATAATCGCGGTACCACCCAACTTGAGAAATCATTCTCCACTTAAGTCAAAAATAACGGTGAATAACCGTTTATTGCTACTATTTTCACAATAAAAGCTCCAGGGTGTAATTCATCTTAGCTATATGTATCGGTTTGCACCTTCCACCGACTCTCTTTAAACAGGGACAGCAAGATTACTTCAGCCTTTCAAAGCCTTTTCATATTCAGTTACATTCAGATTTTATCATTCGTCACTCAGTAAGCAATATAATGAAAAAGTCCTTATTAACATACTTACTCTTTTTTACCATACATTTTGGCTATTGTCAAACTCACATATATATCACTATGCGTTCTCAGTCTATACCGTTTTGGATAATCCAATTGATAATAGGGATTCTGCTTTCTTCTGCCCCGTTCATGCTTTTCCATTAAAAATTTTGTTTTATCTTCATATTAACATATGTAACTGCTCCCACATTGATACAATCGAAAAACGGCTTACTTATATTGCCATATTATATAGCTATGTTAAAAGAATCTGTTGTTTTTTAGCTGAGCTGAATAACGAGCAGGATCAATATGGAATCTTAACGGAGCCTATTTGATAAAGGCTCTTTTTCGTAAACCTTGTTGCTATTTGACAAAAAATGATGATATACCTTAGGTTCATAAAAAAACTTTAGAATTGCATACGAAGAGATGCCAAGAAGGCAGGCAACATACAGATTTACCTTTTGTATGTAAAGCAACAATCTATGCGAAAACAGCCTAGATCTATAACGATTGAATTTTCAATGCCATTTCCATTGGTTTTACATTTAGAGCGGACAATTTATCTATCTCCACCCACATTGGCAAGTATGTTCCGCGTTCTCTATTTTTATCTGTGTATTCCTTTCCTCTTCCAGTACCGAAAGCTCCATCCAATATTTCTGCAAGAAAAAAGTATTGCGTACCTTGATACTCAATTTTAGAGATACACTTATGAATTTCAACCTTTACTCCCAGCTCCTCCAGTGCCTCTCTCTCAGCGGCTGCTTCAGGTGTCTCTCCTTCTTCTATACCGCCGCCCGGGAATACATAATACACCAAGCCGTCTCTCTTTCTTTTTATCAGGCAAACCGTGTTATCCTTTATAAGGACTACTGATCCTCTGTTTCTCAAATACCGAAGAACCCCCCTCTACCTTTACAATATGTTTTCATTTTCCTGTCGGTTCTTTTGGAATAGCATTTATCCTCTCATGCCGTTTTCCCATGCTTCGATTACATTCCGAATAAGGAAAATGAGGCTGTTCCAAAAGGTCAAATGATATCAGATGACGTTGGATACAGTATCTTTTTTTCCGCTCGTTGATTTCTGCTGCAGGCGCTCGCTTTCCGCGGGCGAGCGGGAGCCCCTCATCATAGCAATCTTTCTTCCATATTGATTAGACTATAATGATTAACATAGATCCGTTTGGCTTGATTTTTGAACTCGTATTAAGTGATTTTCGGTTCACTAAAACTAAATAGAAAAATCCATCTACCTTTTTTATTCTGTAGTAAAAGAGGGTGACTCCATTTAGCGATTGAGTCACCCTCTTTTCTTGTCCGGTAAGTATTATGCTTCTCTAAATAGGATACTGGACTGTCAAAGTTAGTCTTCCATTGTCGATAGATCACCTGCAGGCAAGTCCAGCTCCCATGCTTTTAGCACACGTCGCATGATTTTCCCGCTTCTTGTTTTTGGAAGCTTATCGCGGAACTCTATTTCGCGTGGTGCAGAGTGAGCTGCCAAACCATTTTTCACAAACTGGCGAATTTCTTCTTTTAATTCATCCGATTCCTCGTATCCATCCATTAAAGCAACAAACGCTTTAATAATTTCTCCGCGGACAGGATCAGGCTTGCCAATAACACCTGCTTCTGCTACCGCAGGATGTTCAATAAGCTTGCTTTCTACCTCAAAAGGCCCTACCCTTTCTCCTGAAGTCATGATGACATCATCAACACGTCCCTGGAACCAAAAATACCCGTCCTCATCCATGTAGGCAGAATCTCCGGACACATACCAGCCATTCGGGAAGAAATAAGACTGATATTTAGGCTCATTATTCCATATTGTCTGCATCATGGAAGGCCAGCCCTTCTTAATAGCCAGGTTTCCCATCCGATTAGGGGGCAGAACATTCCCCTGATCATCTACAATGGCAGCCTCTACTCCTGGAATCGGTTTTCCCATGGAGCCAGGCTTGATATTCATGCTAGGATAATTGCAGATTAAGTGTGCACCTGTTTCCGTCATCCACCAAGTATCATGGATTCTTTGGCCGAACACCTTCTTGCCCCAGCGGATGACCTCAGGGTTCAATGGCTCTCCAACACTTAAGACATGGCGAAGTGATGTTAAATCATGCTTCTTGATGATTTCATCACCTGCTCCCATCAGCATGCGAAAAGCAGTAGGGGCACTATACCATACAGTTACGCCAAACTTTTCAATCGTTTTATACCAATCCTCGGGCTTGAAGCGCCCCCCTACAATCACATTCGATGTTCCTGTAAGCCACGGAGCAAAAATGCCGTATGAGGTTCCCGTCACCCAGCCAGGATCGGCTGTACACCAGTATACATCCTCTTCCTTAAGGTCCAATACCCATTTAGCTGTTTGATAATGCTGAATCATGGCATTATGGACATGCAGCACCCCTTTAGGCTTTCCTGTAGAGCCAGAGGTATAATGAAGGATAAGTCCATCCATTCTATCCACCCACTCCAGCTCAAGCTGTTTGGAGGCATCAGCCAGGTGCTTGAGAAAATCAATCTGTTTTTCATCTTCTTTTATATCGCGGCCGACAAGAAAAATGGTTTTTAAAGCTGGCAATTTGTCCACTGGAACACGGTCAAGAAGTGCCGGGGTTGTTACAAGCACTTTTGCTTCACTGTCCTCCAAACGGTCACGAACAGCTCCTTCCATAAATGCTTCAAACAGCGGTCCGACAACGGCTCCCAGTTTTACCGCACCAAGAAGGGCAAAATAAAGCTCTGGTGATCTGGGCATAAAAATGAAAACTCTGTCACCCTTCTCTACCCCGCCGTATTCCTTCAAAACGTTTCCCGCTTTGTTCGTTAGTTCCTTTAGATCTTTAAATGTATATTTCTCATCACGGGAATCATCAGAATAATAAAGCGCTACCTTGTTCTTTCGAAAGCCTTCAGCATGGCGGTCGATTGCTTCGTAGGCCAAATTCACCTTGCCTGTTTCCGACCATGTAAATTCTTTCTCAACATCTTTCCAATCAAAATGTTTATAGGTTTCATCATAATTAGTTAGATTGTAATCCCCTTTTACCGCTGGCAACGCTACCACATTCATCTTCATGTCCCCCTTTGTTAGAGTTTACAAAACTATTATAATATAAAATATACGTATTCACAATTTTTTAAATCTTTTTCCACTTGCCTAAATAGGCTTCTTTTTCCGCCAAAAGTCTGAAAAGATGTAGTATGATAGTAGGCATAAGAGAAAGAAATCAGCTATTATAGGGCATGTTGGAGACCTGCTGTTTGTGCAGTTACTTCTTGTTTGAAAGTGTTCTCATCTAGCGTTTACATACGGTTGCCAGATAGAATTCTTCTCCTTTTTGCACTTCTCATCAGGCAGTATAATCGGTATAAAAATATTTTCCAATAATATTATGTTGTCTAAATTCATTGGTGATATTTGCCCAATAACGAGGCGATCAGACTATTTTTTAAACGAAAAGGGGGTGTATTGATGGAACATACAAAAACGTATCATTCTATGGAGTTAGATACGACAGAGGGTATTATTGTGATTGAAGGGCCTGTTCCGGCATCCAAGCTTGCCTCTCTTGATTTTCACGAGGGATTGGTTGCTTTTCGCCCACCCGAGAAGCAGCACAAGGCTTTAATCGAAATCGCCGATTTGCTTGAAGGAAGAATCATTATAGCGAGAGAACAGAATACAATTGTAGGATATGTCACATACCTCTATCCCGACCCTCTGGAAAGATGGTCCCAGGGAAACATGGAGAATTTAATAGAATTAGGTGCCATTGAGGTCATCCCAAAATTCAGAGGAAATTCGGTAGGGAAAAATTTATTGAAGCTGTCCATGATGGATCCGGCAATGGAAAATTATATCACCATTACAACAGAATACTACTGGCATTGGGACATGAAAGGCACAGGCTTGAATGTCTGGGAGTATCGAAAGATCATGGAGAAAATGATGAATGCGGGAGGTCTTGAATATCTCGCAACAGATGATCCGGAAATATGCTCACATCCTGCCAATTGCCTTATGGTCCGATTTGGAAGCAAGGTTGACCGTGATTCTATTGAAAGATTTGACCGTTTACGATTTATGAACCGATTTATGTATTAGTTTTTTCGAATTTGTGTTTTTTTAAACTAAACATACAGCATCCCAGATTACTAGACGATTCTCCAAAGACCAATTGTTGACTCTCTTTAAAAGGAAGTGAAGCAAGATGATCGTGGAAGAAATTATGACAAGAGATGTTGCTGCCTTAAAACCAGATGATACAGTGCAGGCGGCCCTTGCTTTAATGAAAGAGAAAACCATCCGCCATATTCCTCTCATTAATGAGCTGGATGAATTGGCGGGGCTCGTAACTGAAAGAGATATTAAGGGAGTTTTATCAAATTCGCTTTTAAACTCCCCTGAAAATCCTTCCGTGGAGCTGCCGTTGAGAAAATTAATGAAAACAAATATACTAACTGGTCATCCACTCGACTTTGTTGAGGAAGTAGCGGTTCTTTTTTATGAAAACAAAATTGGCTGCCTGCCAATCCTGGAAAATCAAAAACTGGTCGGAATCATAACTGGCACTGATCTTCTCCATACAATGGTCAAAATCACCGGAGCTGACCAGCCTGGTTCGCAAATAGAGCTTAAAGTTCCCAATCGTTCCGGCATACTGCATGAAATAACAGGAATTATTCAAAAGCACCGCGTGAATGTACACAGCCTTCTAGTTTATCCGGATAAAAGTGATCCTCATTCCAAAATTCTTGTTTTTAGAGTCAATACGATGAACCCCCTTACCCTCATCCAACACTTAAAGGACGAAGGGTATACAGTTTTATGGCCCAATATGCCGGGGATATCAGAATGAAAAAGGATTCTGTTTTTATCTATTCGGATGATCTATTAAAATATCGTTTTTCGGGTGACCACCCTTTTAATCAAATGAGGATCAAATTAACCCTGGATCTTTTAGAGCAAATGGGCGCAATTAATAAGGATGAAATCATAGAACCAAGAACGGCTGCAGAGGAAGAATTGTATTTAAATCACGATTATGATTTTATCCAGGCAGTTAAGAAGGCAGGGCAGGGAAGCCTTCCGGAAGAGACAGCAGAAAATTATGGACTTGGAACCGAGGACACTCCCATATTCCCCCATATGCATGAAGCTAGTTCCTTAATAGTGGGAGGAACACTTACAGCGGTTGATATGGTAATGGAAGGCCAGGCAAACCATGCACTTCATTTAGGGGGCGGGCTGCATCATGGTTTTAGAGGAAAAGCTTCAGGCTTTTGTATTTATAATGACAGTGCGGTAGCCATTAAATATCTTCAGGAAAAATACAATGCCCGGGTGCTTTATATTGATACAGATGCACATCACGGAGATGGTGTGCAATGGTCTTTTTATGATTGTGACAAGGTTTGTACATTTTCTATTCATGAAACCGGGAGATATCTTTTTCCAGGTACGGGGAATGTAAACGAGTGGGGAATCGGCCAAGGATATGGGTATTCATTCAATGTCCCATTGGATGCATTTACAGAGGATGAATCGTGGCTGGAAAGCTACAGAGCTGCTATCCATGAAGTGGCTGCTTTTTTTAAACCAGATATTATCGTGACACAAAATGGAGCGGACGCACACTATTACGATCCATTGACACACCTTTGTGCCACAATGAACATTTATAAAGAAATACCAAAAGTGGCGCACGAGCTTGCCCATAAATATTGCGGTGGAAAATGGATTGCCATCGGAGGCGGAGGTTATGATATTTGGAGAGTAGTTCCAAGAGCCTGGTCCCTCATATGGCTGGAAATGACCGATCGCCGCTGCCCAAAAAATCTGCCTGCAGCATGGATTCAAAAATGGCAGTCAATGTCTCCCTATACTCTTCCCGATTCATGGGAGGATCCGGCAGATATGTATAAACCCATACCGAGGAAACCGGAAATAACAGAAAAGAACCGACAGACCGTAGATAAAACGATCCAATTTATCAGACAAAACCAAGGCATAAAGAAGAATGGTTGACGGGATGGAAGAAAACCAGAAAGCATCTGCTTATTCCCTTAATGAAAAGTTTCAATTTATTTAAAAGAAGAGCCCTGCTGAAATCATGCAGGGCTCTTTTTTAGAACTCTCTTTTCCACTAATAGTGAGTTCCCTTTACTATTATTTTGTTGAACGCCGTTCTTCAATGCGGTGTGGCAGAATAACCGTAGTTTCAGCAACTTCTTCTTTGTTCATAAACTTTGTCAAAAGACGCATAGAGACAGCACCAATATCGTACAATGGCTGGACAACGGATGTCAGCTGTGGACGAACCATAAGAGCTAAACGAGTGTTATCAGACGTAATGACTTCAAGCTCATTCGGAATGTTTACCCCATCATCCTGAGCTCCATGGACAACACCAAGGGCCATCTCATCGTTTCCTACCACAATAGCAGTAGGTTTATTAGGCAGGTCACGCAATTTTTCCCACGCTTCGATTCCTGAATCGTATGTATAGTCACCTTCATATACAAGATCTTCATTATAGGAAACACCTGCTTTTTCCAATGCTTCTTTATATCCAGATAACTTTTGATCATGGTTTATTGGATCATGAAGAGGTCCGACAACAAAGGCAATCTCTTTATGTCCCTTTGAAATAAACATTTCAGTGGCATCGTAAGTAGCCTTGCGATAATCAATATTGACAGATGGAATTTTGCCGCTTGGTTCTACAGATCCTGCCAGTACAATCGGTACAGGTGAACGTTCGAATTCAGTAATATGCTCGTCCGTAATATGGCCGCCCATAAAGACAATGCCGTCAACCTGCTTGCCAAGCATGGTGTTCAATAAATGCAGTTCTTTTTCTTTGTTTTGATCTGAATTGCTTAAAATGATATTGTATTTATACATTGTAGCGATATCTTCAATTCCCCTTGCCAGCTCTGCAAAGAAAATGTTTGAAATATCAGGAATAATAACACCGACAGTAGTGGTTTTTTTACTTGCAAGACCACGCGCAACCGCATTTGGGCGATAACCCAGCCTGTCAATTACTTCATTTACTTTTTTTCGTGTTGCAGGTTTAACATTCGGGTTTCCATTGACTACGCGGGATACAGTTGCCATTGAAACATTGGCTTCCCGTGCTACGTCATATATTGTAATGTTCATCTTACTTATCACTCTCCATTTTTCAACATATACTTTCGCTCATTCAGATCATTTATGTGATTTATAAGCAGCATTGTGTAAAATTTAGCTGTTAGTTAAAGTTTAACCAATAACAATTATTAAATTATAGCATATTCCAACAAAAGACTAAAATATCCTGCAATATAGATAAAAATTTAAGAATTATATTCCGAAGGGCTGCTTTTCTATAGGGCTGTGCATTACATCCTTCAACCCGGCAAGCATTTATCAAATGTGATCCTAACATATAATTTTACCTCTTGTTTAGAGTTAAAAGCAAGATTCAATTTTATAAAAAGGATTACTTTTTTAAGTTTCAAAATGGATACTTGCTCGTATTTTAGCTTATTTTACAGGAAAGAAAGGAATCAAAAGCAAACTTGTTTGCTTTTGATTCCTTTCTTTCCTGTAACCTTTCAGCTTTTGCTGAAAGGCGTGTGAATCTACCGTTTCACACAAATGAGCTAAAAAACAACTAAGTCCTTGTACTAAACTAGTTGTTCTATGTGAATACTATTTTTTATTCTTCCCTATCTCCCTATTATCAATTCCCTTATAAAAGAAGAAACACAAAAAGAAGCATAGCTAACCGATATAAAACCGGAAGCTATGCCTGTAACATTCTCTTCTCTATAAGCTGGTTAGCTTTCACTACTTAACCCTTACTCAAAATGATAATTCTAAACAGCTGAATTTACAGGCGAATCCCCTGCATAGCACTCAACTCTTCATAAAATTGGTCAAACTGCTTTAAGTTCATTTGCTGTGCTGAATCAGAAAGAGCCACTGCAGGATCCGGGTGGACTTCTGCCATTACTCCATCTGCTCCAATAGCGAGAGCAGCCTTGGCAGCAGGAAGGAGAAGATCACGCCTTCCAGTAGAATGGGTCACATCCACAAATACAGGCAGGTGCGTTTCCTGTTTTAAAATTGGAACAGCCGTAATATCAAGGGTATTCCGTGTCGCTCTTTCATATGTCCGGATACCGCGTTCACATAGAATAATCTGCCCATTCCCTTGTGACATAATATATTCTGCCGCGTTAATGAATTCCTCAATGGTTGCAGCTAAGCCTCTTTTAAGCAAGACCGGTTTTTGAATGGCGCCAGCTGCTTTTAATAATTCAAAGTTCTGCATATTACGGGCGCCGATCTGGATTACATCAATATAATCTACTGCTTTTTCAATATCAGCAGGTGTCACAATTTCACTAATGACAGCTAAATCAAATTCAACAGCAATTTGCTTTAATATCTTTAGCCCTTCCAATCCAAGGCCTTGGAAGTCATACGGGGAAGTCCTCGGTTTATAGGCGCCTCCGCGAAGCAGATTAAGTCCCTTGCCTTTAACGGCTCTTGCTACCTCTGCCACCTGGTCGTATGATTCAACGGAGCATGGACCGAAAACAAAATGGGCTTTACCGTCGCCTAGTTGCTCCCCTTTAATTTCAATGATTGTGTTCTCAGGCTTTTTCTTACGGGAAACAAGCAATGCCTTGCGATGGTCATCCTGTTGCAGTTCCAACGCAGCTTTAAAAATCTCCTTAAATAAATGTTCAATGGTCGAGTTATCAAAAGGACCTTCGTTATACTCCTTGATGATATTCAGCATTTCACGCTCACGTACAGGATCGTATTTGTTAATCCCCTGTGTTTCTTTTACCCTTCCAATCTCTTGGACCAACTGGCCTCTTTCATTTATTAAGTCAATCATTTTCAGGTTAATAGCTTCTACCTCTTTGCGTAATTGCTCAAGTCCTTGATTTCCCACAACGAAACATCCTTTCTTTGAACACGGAATTTTTTGTTAAAGCGGCGTTTTATTTTGCCCTGCCATTGTGATACATTTTAGTAAGATCCCATTCTAGCTGGATTCACAGACAGTCTGCAAGAAACAGATTTTTTGCTAATATCCCTTTTCAGTTAGCTATATTTTTATATATTGGCTTTGCTAAAGCAATCTGGTGTTTTTAGGTCGTTTGTGTAAAACGGCTGTTTCACATAAATGAAATAAAAAACGAGCACTTATCAACATAGAAATTTAACAGAGCCATATTTTTAATAATAGGCCTAATTATAATGCATTGTTTTAAAAATGTCACGGAGAAAACTTTATCAATTAAACGCTTTTATGTATTAAAGCAAACATGACAATGAGCAAAGAAGGTGTATCAATTGAATAAAAAACAGAATATTTTTGCCTTAGACATTGGTACGCGATCAGTTGTGGGAATTATTCTGGAGGAAGCAAACCAAAAGGAGTATCTTGTAAGGGACCTGGTCGTACGGGAGCATAAAGAACGGGCAATGCTCGATGGACAGATCCATGATGTCGTGGCCGTTTCAAAAGTGATCAGGGAAGTAAAAAATATATTAGAGGAGAAGCATGGCCCTCTTCGTTCTGTTTGTGTGGCAGCTGCAGGACGTTCCTTAAAAACAGAAAAAGCGCAGGTGAGCATTCCTATAAACGGAAAACCCATGATGACGAAGGAGGACATCCTCCATCTGGAATTGAGTGCGATTCAGGAAGCACAAGCCATTGCAGCTGAGAAATTTCCTGTTGAGAAAAGCAAATATTATTATTGTGTCGGGTACTCTGTTTTCCAATATCGCCTCGATGGTGAAGTAATCGGAAGTTTAATCGATCAGAAAGGCGAGGAAGCTTCAGTTGAAATTATCGCAACCTTCCTGCCCAGGGTAGTAGTAGAGTCCCTGATTTCAGCACTGACAAGGGCAAATTTAGAAATGGATGCCTTAACGCTGGAACCGATTGCCGCTATTAATGTCTTAATTCCTGCGTCTATGCGCCGCTTGAACGTAGCATTGGTGGACATCGGTGCGGGCACCTCAGATATTGCCCTCACAAGTAAAGGCACAATTGCTGCATATGGAATGGTGCCTTTGGCAGGAGACGAGATTACAGAAGCCATTAGCGATTATCTTCTCCTCGATTTTCCACACGCGGAACAAGCCAAGAGAGAACTGCTAACGAAAAGCTCCTTGAGAATTACAGATATCTTGGGATATGAAAATGAATGTAACACAGAGGATGTCATCAAGGGCATTACCCCTTCTATTGACCGTCTTGCTGATGAGATTGCAAAAGAAATTTTATTTCTGAACAACAAATCTTCCCCGCAGGCAGTTATGCTAGTTGGCGGTGGCAGCCTGACACCGGGCATTTCGGAAAAAATTGCAGAGATGCTTGGATTGCCTGCAAATCGAGTGGCGATTCGCGGGACTGATGCCATACAGCAATTAACACTTTCAGAAAATATTCCTGAAAGCCCTGAATTTGTTACGCCAATCGGAATTGCCATTGCCAGCAAACAAACCCCTGTGCATTATGTTACAGCCTATGTAAACGAACAGCCTATACGACTTTTTGATATAAAGCAATTAACCGTCGGTGACTGCCTGTTGGCCTCGGGCTTAAAAATCAATTCACTTCATGGCAAACCTGGAATGGCATCCATAATTTCGTTAAACGGCCAAACCATCACCATTCCAGGCGAACACGGCTTGCGGGGTAAAGTCCTCAGGAACAATGTAGAATGCCAATTGGATGAAAGGATTGAAAATGGTGATTGGATAACTGCTATAAAAGGAGCGGATGGGAATCCGGCGCAAATAAAGATAAAGGATCTCCTGGATGATATCCCCTGTAAGAAAGTCACTATTAACGACAGGGAATACACCGTTCGTATGAGGATTTTAAAAAACGGAAGAGATGCTGCAGAGAATGAATGGGCAGAGGATCACGATGAGCTGGAAATATCGTTTCCTGAAACGCTGGAAGAGCTGTTTACATCCCTGAATTTGCAAGCTCTTTTGAATGAATTGAAAACATTCCGTTTAGTTGTAAATGGCAAGGATACCTTTATTCCCTCCTTCTCCAGCAAATTATCGATAAATGGTAAAGAAGCAAGAGCCTCTTCCTCTTTTAAGGATGGCGATCAAATACAGGTTGTCAAGCGTCTGCTTCCAACAGCGTCCAATTTTGCTGAAGTAAAAAAAGTAGATTTATATTCTCAGCTGACCGTATTTTTTAACAATGAACAAATTACTATTTTCAAGCCGTGTGCCGATATATGGAAAAAAGGCAATAGACTAAGGGAAACGGATGTGCTGGTGCCTGGTGATGCAATTGAAATAAAGCAAAGAGAATCCGAACCCTTTCTTTTCCAGGATATCTTTCGCCATGTAGAAATTGAGATGCCCCAAAATGGGCAGGGGAAATTTTTGCTTCTCAAAAATAAAGAACGGACATCTTTTAACGAAGAAATTTCAGAGGGTGACCAATTGGAAATTGTATGGCCGTTTTCCGCTCGTCCGCAAAACATGCATTATTAATGTTCTTGTTAATCTTGCCTGTTGAATTCAAGCACTCGCGTTCCGCTTGCAGCTGGTGTGTCTTGTATCATCAAATCCACAAGGGCGAAAAATTAACAATTATCTTTAATAGAGTCTTAGAAAAAAGGACGAAATAAAAGGCATTTTGCCCCTCATTTCGTCCTATTTTTATTCATCTGCTGATATATTTTGCATTTCGTCTGATGTATTTTTGATGGCTTCAGTACCCTGCTCTTTTGCTTGCTGGGTCTTTTCTTTAACTGCGCCTACTAACTGATTGCCCTTTTCCATTGCCATATCTCTCATTTGGCCTGTTTTTTCCATGGCTGCTGCCGCAAATTGATTGCTTTTTTGTCCGGCAACCTCTCTCCATTGATCTGTTCTATTCATTAGGGTATCCATCTGTCCGCTCAGATCATTTCTAAGTTCTTTCCCCGTCTTAGGTGCAAGCAGTAACGCTGCTGCTGCGCCAATGACACCGCCGATGATCGCACCAACAAAAAAATCTTTTGAACTGTTTTTTTCCTCTAATTCGTTAAGTCTATTTTCTGTCACTGTCATTTTTAATTCCTCCTCTTTCATTTTAATAGGAAGCCCTTTTTTCCTTCAAAAATTATTGATCGTGCATTCTTGCACGGCGTGGTCTTCTGCTTACATCAGACGTTGCCTTGTCCACCACAAATTCCTGATCCTGCTTTTTAACCTTTTTTTCAGTCCACTTATCCTTTAATTCCTTTATCGCACTTCCCCACTGAACGACTTGTGAAATTTTATCCTGATTCCTGACCATAGTGGAAGAAATGCTTGTCGTCACCTTTTTAACAGAGTTATTTAAATCCGAAATCGTGGTTCCTACATCTTTAACAGCATAAACAACCGCATTGAGTTTTTCGGATTTCTCCTGGATGTCGAGGGCTAATTCATTGGTTTTATGTAACAGCATCGTTGTTTCGCCAGTCACACCCTTTAGCTGCCCTTCTAATCCGTCTACGGTTTTTGAAATACTATCAAGTGTGACGCTTACAGATTTCAACGTTTTTGTCAGACTGATAACGAGAATCAAAAACGCGATTGCAATAAGCGCAATACTTAAATACAAAATAATAATCATCCCTTGGCACCTCCTATGTAAATAAATAATACCCGCGTATAAATAAGATAAACACTGTTTCTCTAATGTCATTCGAGACTAAGCCCGACATTTCCTTCCTGCCGCCAGCCTAGGACCAAAGGACAACTGGTTCATCTTATTTATTTTCTCATAAAACGCCTCTTTTCTCCAAGGGGTTCTTTTAGAAGAGAAGTTTTTTTCTAAACAAACACTCTTTTCTCTCCCAATTTTCAACTTTTTGGTTACAATAGTATTGTATTCTATTATTTTCTTGGAGGATTATTATATATGAAGGATCCGCGTATTGAAACATTGGCAAAAAATTTAATTAACTATTCTGTACAATTGCAGCCCGGCGAAAAAGTTTTAATAGAAAACTTCGGCCTTCAAAAGGAACTTGTTACAGCCCTTGTAAAAGAAGCCTATGCTGCAGGAGGCTATCCTTTTGTTTCTTTAAAGGACACTCAGGTGGACCGTGCCCTTTTAATGGGTGCACAAGAAGACCAATTTAATATGATCGCTGATTTTGAAGCTGAAGTTATGGCAAAAATGGATGGCTATATTGGCCTAAGGTCTGGCGACAATATTAATGAACATGCAGATGTTCCCGCTGATAAAATGAAAATCCATGGCAATACCATCGGCAAAAAGGTTCATCGTGATATTCGCGTGCCAAAAACAAAATGGGTGGTTCTTCGCTATCCTAACTCTTCTATGGCTCAATTAGCAAAAATGAGCACAGAGGCATTTGAAGACTTTTATTTTGATGTGTGCAATTTAGACTACAGCAAAATGGATGAAGCCATGACTCCGCTGGTAGAACTTATGAATCGCACGGATAAAGTCCGCCTAGTAAGCGAAGGGACAGACCTAACTTTTTCTATTAAGGACATCCCTGCCGTTAAATGTGCAGGAAGGCTGAATATCCCTGACGGCGAAGTGTATACCGCACCCGTCCGTGAATCCATCAATGGCACCATTACATACAATACCCCTTCACCATACCAGGGATTCACTTTTGAAAATGTAAAGCTGACCTTTAAGGATGGAAAAATTGTAGAAGCAACCTCCAATGATACAGAGCGCATCAATAAAATCTTTGATACCGATGAAGGTGCACGTTATGTAGGGGAATTTGCCATCGGAGTAAACCCGTTCATTCTTCATCCTATGCAGGATATTTTATTTGACGAAAAGATTGCCGGCAGCTTCCATTTCACTCCGGGCCAATGCTATGACGATGCATACAATGGCAACCATTCCAACATCCATTGGGATATGGTGGTTATCCAGCGGCCTGAATACGGCGGAGGAGAAATCTATTTTGATGATGTCCTAATCCGTAAAGATGGTTTGTTTGTCATTCCAGAGCTTAAAGGATTAAACCCGGAAAACCTTAAATAATGAAAATAAATACCCTTCTGCAGTGGATTCACCTTGCCTAGGAGGGTATTTTAAAAAGGAAAAGCTACTCTCCATTTCATACAGCCCAAAAAAGAAAGATCCCTGCTGGATGCAGAGATCATCTTTTTAGGCTTATGCTTCTTTTGTCTTTAACAGGTTTTCATAGGCAGCCTGGAATTTTTGAATATCACCTGCACCCATGAAGAGAATGACACTGTTATCCAACGCTAACAGCGGCGAAGTATCTTCTTCACTTAAAATATGAGCATTCTCAATTTTCCCCTGCAAATCCTCGATGGATAGCTTCCCATGATTTTCTCTGGCAGAGCCAAAAATTTCACAAAGGAACACTTCATCTGCTTCACTTAGAGTTTGCGCAAATTCATTTAAGAACGTTTGCGTCCTTGTAAAAGTATGGGGCTGGAAAACCGCCACAATTTTGCGTCCAGCATACTTTTGACGGGCTGAGTCAATGGTTGCCTTGATTTCGGTAGGATGATGAGCGTAGTCGTCTACAATAATTTGGGAACCAATCTGCTTTTCTGTAAATCTTCTTTTTACACCAGTGAATGTTTTTAAATGCTCTTTAACAGCTTCCGTGTCAACGTCTTCGTAATGGCATAATGCAATGACACCCAGTGCATTTAAAACATTATGGTCGCCGAAGGTAGGTATTTCGAAAGTGGCGTAGAAATTGTTCCGTACCTGTACATCAAACTGAGTACCTGATTCCACTTTCACTATATTTCTGGCCTGAAAATCATTTTCCTCAGCAAATCCATAGAAAAGAACCGGAACCTTGGCTTGAATTCTTTGAAGCTGTTCATCATCGCCATAGGCAATAATTCCTTTTTTCACCTGCATGGCCATTTCCTGAAATGCCGAAAACACATCGTCCACATTGGCAAAATAATCAGGATGGTCAAAGTCAATATTTGTCATAATGGCATAGTCAGGGGAATAGGAAAGAAAGTGGCGTCTATATTCGCATGCTTCGAATACAAAATACTCAGCATCTTTAACTCCTTTGCCAGTTCCGTCTCCAATCAAATAGGAAGTTGGTTTTATCCCTTTCATCACATGAGCAAGAAGGCCTGTTGTGGAGGTTTTCCCATGCGCACCCGTAACGGCCACGCTTGTGAACCTGCCTAAAAAGTCCCCCAAAAATTTATGGTATCGTATAACAGGAATGCCCAGCTTCAATGCTTCTTCAATTTCTTCGTGTGTATCAGGAAACGCGTTACCGGCAATGACGGTTAAGCCAGGATGAATATTTTCGCGCTGGAATGGTAATATTTTTATACCTGAATCCTCTAAGGCTTTTTGGGTAAAAAAATACTTTTCAATATCTGATCCTTGCACCTCATAGCCCATATCGTGAAGTATTTGTGCAAGTGCACTCATACCGGATCCCTTAATGCCTACGAAATGGTATACAGTCATAATAGAACCTCCAACAATGTCTATATGTATGCAGTATATGATAACGAACTATCATTTGCTAAAAATACGCATGAACTTTCAGGATTGTCCAAAAAACGAGCCCCTTAAAAGATCATACCAAACAAGTATATCACTTTTTAAACGGAGTGAACATGGAAATAAAATTCCTGTATGAATTGAAAACAGATTTCATTTAGAAATTGGCTGTTGATTCCCTTCCCAGGCACTCGCTTTCCACGGGGAATTTTCTCTGTGTAAACTGCTCTTACGTGAGTCTCACTTTGCCTTCTTGTCCCTCAAAAATTCCGAATAACCGCACCAATTATCAGAGTAAATATGTAAATGTCAACATTTACATATTATATATGCTCTGAACATTTGATAAGGCCCAGCCACCATTTCTAAAAGAATGAGCAGGGCCTTACCGATAACTTAGAATCATGCTTTTATGATTCTTTATTAGTATCCTGTATTAAGAGAAATTCATCCATCGTAATTAAAATATCCCTTGGTTTACTTCCTTTCGGCTCCGAAATAATCCCCTGACTTTCCATCATCTCAATCAGGCGGGCAGCACGGTTATATCCTACCCTGAAATTCCTTTGTAAAAGAGAAGTGGATGCACCGCCTTGATCAATGACAAATTCGCAGGCATCATAAAACAATTCATCTTCCTCTTCCTGAATTTGCGACTTTTTCAAAAGCTCTTCTTGCTCAAAAAGGTAATTAGGTTTTTCTTGATTTCTGACATGAGCAACAACAAGATCAATTTCTTCATCTGAGACAAACGTTCCCTGCAAGCGCTGCGGTTTGGATGAACCATTTTCCAGGAATAGCATATCCCCGCGCCCGAGAAGCTTTTCTGCCCCTCCCATATCAATAATTGTCCTAGAATCGATTTGAGAAGAAACAGAGAAAGCAGTCCTTGTTGGGATGTTCGCTTTAATCAGTCCAGTGATAACGTCCACTGACGGCCTCTGTGTTGCAACAATTAAATGGATACCGCATGCCCTTGCTTTTTGTGCAATACGGCAGATAGCCGTCTCTACATCATCAGGAGACATCATCATGAGATCTGCAAGCTCATCTATGATAATCACAATGAAAGGCAGCTTTTCATTGAATCTTCTATGCTTCACTGCCATCTCGTTGAAACGTGTAATATCACGCACGCCTGCATGAGCAAAGAGTTCATAACGCCTTTCCATTTCTTCAACCGCCCATTTCAATGAGGCTGTTGCAGCTTTTACATCCGTGATAACCGGGCTGACCAAATGCGGAATATGATTATATGGTGCTAATTCCACCATTTTTGGATCAATTAACAGGAGCTTTAAATCTCTTGGAGATGCTTTGTAAAGCAGGCTCACCAAAATGGAGTTAATACAAACACTTTTTCCAGAGCCTGTTGCACCTGCAATTAGACCATGGGGCATTTTCCGTAAATCCGTAATAATAGGTTTCCCTGAAATATCCAATCCTAACGCTGCTGTTAAGGGCGACGTACTTTCTTGGAAAGCGGGGCTTTCAATAATCTCACTTAGGAATACCGGACGGCTTTGTTCATTTGGAATTTCGATTCCGACTGTATGCTTTCCGGGAATCGGCGCCTCTATTCGAATGTCTCTTGCAGCAAGGCTTAATTTAATATCATCTGTTAAATTTGTAATCTTATTTACTTTGACTCCCGGTTCAGGCTGGATTTCAAACCGCGTAACAGAGGGTCCCTGGCTGACGTTAACCACTTTTGCGCGAACATTAAAGTTAATTAATGTATTGTCCAGAACCTCGCTTTGTTCACGAATCCACTCTTCATCCATTTCTCTGCTTACAGGCGGGGTCAGTAAATCAATCGAAGGATAAACAAATGTTCCCTCGCAAGCTACTTCACTCAATTGGGGCAGCTGATAGTCCTCCACTGCCTGAGTCTGTACAGCTTGTTCGAGTACAGTTTCCTTGGTAACGGAAACCTCTTCCTTCATAACGGCTGTGTCCGGTATATTAGGCTGAATATGCTCCCGCTTCTTTTTATCCTGCTTCAGCATAATGACATTAAAGGGAATATGGGAGCGTCTTTTTATCGCAGGCTCCTCTTCTTTACGTGTATCCAATTCAAGCGTGTCAGGCACATTCTCCTCTATTTCAGCTGCTTCATCGGCTATACTCCCCTGGATAGCCTCAGGATCTGCCTTTCTTTCAATCGGCTGAAGCTCCTCTAAAGTTAAATCTTTTTCTGAAGGCAAATCTTCCTTTTCATCTAATCCCAGTCTGCTCTGCGGTGCCTGAGGCAAAATATGTACAGGGGTATTGATTCCTTCTGCTGGTGGATCTGCATTTATAGCCTCCATCGTCTCTTCCTCAATGCTCTCACTCATATCATGGGGAACATTTTGTTTGCGTTCCTCTCTTAGCTTTTCTGCATAGACCTGTTGCTCAGTGGAGGATGCTGCTTCCTTTTTTAATTGTTCGCCACTATCAAGCTTTGGCACTTCTATTGCCATTACTTTTTCGGGTGTTTCTTCCATTCTGGAGTGACTTTGCTGCTCCACTGGCTGGAAAGAACCCCGGAATGGACTGGACTCCTCCACCCCATATTTACTTTCTGATTCATGGGTTTGATTCTGAGGTAACGTTTTTTCAAAAACTCCAGGAGAAGGACGAGCCTCTTCCTTCAAACTCTCTTTCTCTTGTACCATGACCTGTTTATTTGTTGACGGCGCCTGTTTTACCAATGACTCTTTAATCGGAATGCGATCTGTTTTTTTAAAAGGATAGCCTTCAAACATTCCGCCCTTTAATTCAAACTCTGGAACTTCTGTTTTTTTTTCCTTCTTGGGACGGTTATTGAACCCATAGATAGGCGAAGGAATCGCAGTCGGTTTAAATGGCTGCTTTGCCTTGGGTTCTATTTTCCGCGTCCATTCGTGCTGAGGCTCTTTGACTTTTACTGTTTTTACTGGTGTATCCGGTTTTTTTTCAGGAGAGAAGGAACGTGTATACTGCGGCCTTGGCTTTTCTGAAATCGGATGCCTTGGCTTTTCTGAAATCGGATGCCTTGGCTTTTCTGAAATCGGATGCCTTGGCTTTTCTGAAATCGGTCGTTCCCTCATTGTCGGCTCGGGTTTCACCTTTGGGTCCTGAACAACCGGAAAGCGGAAT